>JARRNI010000030.1:0-14685 GCA_037385125.1 Pseudolabrys sp. | reverse complement strand
CTGATCAACGGCGTCACGCTCGGCGCCATCTACGGCCTGATCGCCATCGGCTACACGATGGTCTACGGCATCATCGGCATGATCAACTTCGCCCATGGCGACGTGTTCATGGTCGGCGCCTTCATCGCGCTCATCGTCTTCCTTGGCCTCTTGGCGATCGGCATCACCGCGGTGCCGCTGGCGCTGTTTATCGTGCTGCTGGTCGCCATGGCGCTGACCGCGCTCTACGGCTGGACGGTGGAGCGCTTCGCCTACCGCCCCTTGCGCAGCTCGTTCCGCCTTGCGCCGCTGATCTCGGCCATCGGCATGTCGATCGCGCTGGAAAATTACGTGCAGGTCGCGCAAGGTGCCCGCGTCAAGACGCTGCCGCCGATCATCCATGGCGGCTACACGCTGACCGAGGCCGGCGGTTTCGCGGTGCAGCTTTCCAACGTGCAGATCATGGTGGTTGTCACCACGGTGGTGCTGATGGCCGTCTTCTCCTGGGTGGTGGCGAACACGCGGCTCGGCCGCGACATGCGCGCCTGCGAGCAGGACCTGAAGATGGCCTCGCTGCTGGGCGTCGACGTCGACCGCACCATCTCCTACACCTTCGTGATCGGCGCCGCGCTCGCCACCGTCGCCGGCATCATGCACCTGCTCTATTACGGCGTGATCGACTTCTTCATCGGCTTCGTCGCCGGCGTGAAGGCGTTCACCGCCGCCGTGCTCGGCGGCATCGGCTCGCTGCCCGGCGCCATGCTGGGGGGCTTGCTGATCGGCCTGATCGAGACGTTCTGGTCGGCCTATTTCTCGATCGAATACAAGGACGTCGCCGCCTTCTCGATCCTGGTCATCGTGCTGATCTTCCTGCCCACCGGCATTCTCGGCCGGCCGGAAGTGGAAAAGGTCTGAGCAAGCAAAGTGCCGTCCGCCGCCGCTTCGCGCTCCGCCCGCCGCGTCGATTTCGTGCTCGCGCTCAAGCGCGCGCTTGCCGCCGCGGCCATCTCCTTCGGTTTGTTCTTCGTCCTCATCGGCATCAAGACCGACACCGGCCCGACCGGCGCGCTGGTGCTGCGCGGGCGCCCGCAGGCGCTGGCGGTGATCGTGCTGGTGACCTTCTTCGGCGCGCTCGCGCGCGAGCTCATCATCGGCGAGCGCCATTTCGAGCTCGGCCGGCTAGTGCCGGCGCCGCTGATGAAGCGAGCGCAGGTGCTGCCTCGGCTCGCCGCCCCCGGCTTGCTCGCACTCGCCCTGATCGTGCCGATCGTCTTCTATCACAACCGCTATCTGCTCGATCTCGGCATCATGATCCTCACCTATGTGATGCTGGGCTGGGGCCTGAACATCGTGGTCGGCCTTGCCGGCCTGCTCGATCTCGGCTACGTCGCCTTCTACGCGGTCGGCGCCTATTCCTACGCGCTGCTGGCGGAGCATTTCGGCTTCTCGTTCTGGATTTGCCTGCCGCTTGCCGGCATCCTCGCCTCGTTCTGGGGCATCCTGCTCGGCTTTCCGGTGCTGCGCTTGCGCGGCGACTATCTCGCCATCGTGACGCTCGCCTTCGGCGAGATCATCCGGCTGGTGCTGCTCAACTGGCAGAGCCTGACGCACGGGCCGGACGGCATCAGCGGCATTCCGCGCCCGAGCTTCTTCGGCATTCCCTTCAGCAACAGCCCGGACGGCTTCGCCCACACGTTCGGCCTGCAATGGTCGCCGCTGTACCGCATCGTCTTCCTCTATTACCTGATCCTGGCACTCGCGCTGGTGACCAATTTCGTCACCATTCGGCTGCGGCGGCTGCCCATCGGGCGCGCCTGGGAGGCCCTGCGCGAGGACGAGATCGCCTGCCGCTCGCTCGGCATCAACACCACCAATACCAAGCTCACCGCCTTCGCCATGGGCGCGATGTTCGCGGGCTTCGCCGGTTCGTTCTTCGCCACGCGCCAGGGCTTCATCTCGCCGGAAAGCTTCACCTTTACCGAGTCGGCCATGGTGCTAGCGATCGTGGTGCTGGGCGGCATGGGCTCGCAGATCGGCGTCGCGGTGGCGGCGACGGTCATGCTCGGCGGCTTCGAATTCTTCCGCGAATTCGCGCAATACCGCATGCTGGTGTTCGGGCTTGCCATGGTGGTGATCATGATCTGGCGCCCGCGCGGCCTGGTAGCCACGCGCACACCCTCGATCTTCTTGGGGCAACACCATGACATCAACGCGGAGGTGGTGCGGCGCGCGCGCACCAAGACCTGGTCGCGGAGGCAGCAGCACAATGCTTGACGCCGCCGACGCCATCCTCGCGGTCGAGCATCTGTCGATGCATTTCGGCGGGCTGGTCGCGATCGCCGACCTTTCCTTCACCGCCCGCCGCGGCGAGATCACCGCGCTGATCGGGCCGAACGGCGCCGGCAAGACCACGGTGTTCAACTGCATCACCGGCTTCTACAAGCCGACCGTCGGCATGATTCGTCTCATCCATGCCGACGGCACCACCTTCCTGCTCGAGCGGCTGTTCGATTTCCGCATCGCCAAGCTCTCCCGCGTCGCCCGTACGTTCCAGAACATCCGCCTGTTCGCCGGCATGACCGCGCTGGAAAACCTGATGGTGGCGCAGCACAATCCGTTGATGCGCGCCTCCGGCATGACCGTGCTCGGCATGTTCGGCTTCAAGCGCTTCATTAGCGCCGAGCACGCCGCCGCCGAAAAGGCGCGCTACTGGCTCGACCGCATCGGCCTCATCGACCGCGCCGACGACCCGGCGGGCTCGCTGCCCTACGGCGCGCAGCGGCGGCTGGAGATTGCGCGCGCCATGTGCGCGGAGCCGGTGCTGCTCTGCCTCGACGAGCCGGCCGCCGGCCTCAACGCGCACGAGAGCGGCGAGCTCAATGAGCTGCTGCTGTTCATCCGCAAAGCGCACGACACCTCGATCCTGCTGATCGAGCACGACATGTCGGTGGTGATGGAAATCTCCGATCACATCGTTGTGCTCGACTACGGTAACAAGATCGCCGACGGCGCGCCCGCCGCGGTGCGCGAGGACCCCAAGGTGATCGCCGCCTATCTCGGCGTGCACGACGAGGAGGTGGACGACGCTCAGGCGGAGGCGGGAGTATGAGTGCGACGGCACCCGCTTCGCCGGCTGAAGCCGTGACGCCAGCAACGCCTATACTCGCCGTCCGCGGGGTGAAGGCCTATTACGGCAACATCATTGCGCTCAAGGGCGTCGATCTCGAGGTCAACGCTGGGGAGATTATCGCCATGATCGGCGCCAACGGTGCCGGCAAGTCGACATTAATGATGACCATCTTCGGCGATCCGCGCCCGCGCGAGGGCGAGATTCTGTTCGACGGCCGCGATATCACCGGCCTGCCCGCCCATGAGATCGCCCGCATGCGCATCGCGCAAGCCCCGGAGGGCCGCCGCATCTTCCCGCGCATGACGGTCATGGAAAATCTCCAGATGGGCGCCACCATCACCGACGGATCGCATTTTGCCGACGATCTCGAGCGCGTGTTCCGCCTGTTCCCGCGCCTCAAAGAGCGCGCCGATCAGCGCGGCGGCACCCTGTCGGGTGGCGAGCAGCAGATGCTGGCGATCGGCCGCGCGCTGATGAGCCGGCCGCGGTTATTGCTGCTCGACGAGCCGTCGCTCGGGCTGGCGCCGCTTCTTTCCAAGCAGATTTTCGATGCCATCCGCGAGCTCAATGAAAGCGAGAAGCTCACCGTGTTCCTGGTCGAGCAGAACGCCTATCATGCGCTCAGGCTCGCCCACCGCGGCTATGTCATGGTCAACGGCCTGATCACCATGGCCGGGCCGGCGCGCGAACTACTGCAGCGGCAGGAGGTTCGCGCGGCCTATCTGGAGGGCGGCCGCAGTTGACGGCGGATATGCGATGAACGGGCCCTACACGACGGAATCCTTCTTGCAGGTCGTCATGGTGACCGGTGTCATCGGCGGCGGCGCCGCGGCGCTGGCCGGCCGCGCCCTCGCCGCGACTTGGCGGCCCTATTGGTACGTGATCGCGTATATGTTGCTGCTCGGCGCCGGGGTGCGCTTCCTGCACTTCGCTTTGTTTTCCGGCGACATGCTGTCGCTGCCCTCCTATGTGGCGGACGCCGCCTATGTCATTGCGGCCGCCTCGATCGCGTTCCGGATGACCCGAGCCCGCCAGATGGCGCGGCAATATCCCTGGCTCTACGAGCAGACTGGACCATTCAGCTGGCGCGAACGCCGCCCACAGGCATGAAAGTCCGATTGGCGGGACGCGGCTTCCGTGCGATCCTTGCCAAAGGCGGGGCCTTGAGAAGGCTTAGGAGTTCCAATGCCGGGCGGACCGCAAGGCGACCCTGAGCAGATTGACCTGCGGAAGAGGAGCAAGAGATGAACAAGTTGCGGCTAGTTGGATTGGCGGCCGGCCTGTGCCTAGCGCTCGCCGGCACGGCGTCCGCGCAGGACATCACCATCGGCGTCGCCGGCCCGCTGACCGGGCAATACGCTTCGTTCGGCCAGCAGTTCAAGAACGGCGCCACGCTCGCGATCGCCGACATAAATGCCTCCGGCGGCGTGCTCGGCAAGAAGCTCAAGATGGACATCGAGGACGACGCCTGCGATCCGAAGCAGGCGCGCTCGGTGGCCGAGAAGCTGGTCGGGCAAGGCGTACCGGTGGTGATCGGCCACTTCTGCTCCGGCTCGTCAATTCCGGCCTCCGACGTCTATGCGGACGCCGGCGTGCTGGAGATCACGCCGGCCTCGACCAACCCGAAATTCACCGAGCGCGGCATGTGGAACTTGTTCCGCGTCTGCGGCCGCGACGACCAGCAGGGCAAGGTCGCCGGCGACTACATCCTCAAGCACTACAAGGGCAAGAACGTCGCCATCGTGCACGACAAGCAGACTTACAGCCAGGGTCTCGCCGATCAGGTGAAGAAGACGATCAACGCGGGCGGACTAAAGGAGAAGATGTACGAGTCGTTCGGCAAGGACGACAAGGACTTCAACGCGCTGGTCTCGCGTATGAAGGCCAACAAGATCGACGTCGTCTATGTCGGCGGCTATCACACCTCGGCCGGCCTGATGCTGCGCCAGATGCGCGCGCAGGGCATGAAGGCGCAAATGATCTCGGGCGACGCGCTCGCCACCCAGGAATTCTGGTCGATCACCGGCGACGCCGGCGCAGGCATGATGTTCACCTTCGGGCCCGATCCAACCAAGCGCCCGGCCGCCGCCGCGGTGGTCAAGCGCTTCAAGGACAAGGGTATCAATCCGGAGGGCTATACGCTCTACACCTACGCCGCCATCCAGATCTGGTCGCAGGCCGCCAACAAGGCCAAGACCACCGACCCGCGCAAGGTCGCCGCCGAGATCCACAAGGGCAAGTGGGACACGGTGCTGGGCCCGATCAGCTACGACAAGAAGGGCGACATCACCCGCCTCGACTACGTGTTCTACAAGTGGGTAAAGGGCGGCAAGTACGTCGAGATGTCGCAGCAGTAAGCGACGCCCGCGTCATAGATAACGAGAAGCCCGCCGGATACGGCGGGCTTTTCTTTTGAGTGAGTGGCGCGCCACACCATTGACGTGTCATGCCCCGCGAAGGCGGGACATCCAGTATAAGAAAGCTTATCGGCTCAAGAGCGGATCGTGATTACTGGATGGTCCGCTTTCGCGGACGATGACAGCCGAATATGCCGCTACCCGATATTCCCCAGTGCCGGAAACGCTTGCAGCAGCCACACGCTCATCTGATTGAGGCTGCCGGTCAAAAAGGCAATGCCGGTAAGCACCAACAGCGCGCCCATGGCCTGCTCGACCCGGTGCAGATAGTTCTTGAAGCGCGCGAGGAACGCCGCGAACGGCTCGATGGCGAAGGCGGCGACGACGAAGGGAATGCCGAGGCCCAGCGAATAGACCGCCAAAAGCCCCGCGCCCTTGGCCACCGTCTGCTCGGAGGCGGCCACCGCCAGAATGGCGGCCAGGATCGGGCCGATGCAGGGCGTCCAGCCGAAGGCGAAGGCCAGTCCGATCACGTAGGCGCCCCACAGGCCGACCGGCTTCGCCATCTCCAGCCGCTTCTGCCGGTGCAGCCAGGCGATCGGCGTGACGCCGAGAAAATGCAGGCCCATGACGATGATGACCACTCCGGCCACGATGGCGAGCGGGCCGGAATAGGCGCGGATCAGCGAGCCGATCACGCTGGCGCTGGCGCCGAGCGCCACGAACACGGTCGAGAAGCCGAGCACAAACAGAACCGCCGCCAGCACGGTATCGCGCCTAACCCGGGGTTCCGGCTCCTTGTCGGCCAGGCGCTCGAGCGAGGTGCCGGCCAGGAACACCAGGTAGGGCGGCACCAGCGGCAGCACGCAAGGGGAGAGAAAACTGACCAGCCCGGCGACCAGGGCGGCGAGGAAGGTCACGTCGTGCATGGCGCCATATGCGCGGGGAAGTGTGGCATTGGCAAGGTGCCCCTGACCGCGATGGCGGGGATGTGATAAGCGGTTGATCCATGGCCACGGCGCGCAACCTCATCACCGATATCGCCGGCATCCACGTCGGCCATGCCGGCGATGCCGCGCTCGGCTCCGGCAGCACCGCGGTCCTATTCGACGCACCGGTCACGGCGAGCGTCGACGTGCGCGGCGGCGGGCCGGGCACGCGCGAGACCGCGCTGCTCGACCCAGCGCAGACGGTGGAAGGCATCGACGCCATCGTGCTGTCGGGCGGCTCGGCCTTCGGGCTCGACGCCGCATCCGGCGTGCAGGCCTGGCTGCGCGAGCAGGGCCGCGGCTTTGCCGTGCGCGAAGCGCGCGTTCCGATCGTGCCGGGCGCCATCCTGTTCGACCTTTTGTCGGGCGGCAACAAGGACTGGGGCCGCTACCCGCCCTATCGCGAATTCGGCTATCAGGCAGCGGAGAGCGCGGACATGGATTTCGCGCTCGGCAGCGTTGGCGCCGGACTGGGCGCCACCACGGTCAATCTCAAGGGCGGCATCGGGTCGGCTTCCGCGGTGACGAACGAGGGGCTCACCGTCGGCGCGCTCGTCGCGGCCAATGCGGCGGGGGGCGTCACCATCGGCGACGGCCCGCACTTCTGGGCAGCGCCGTTCGAGCACGGAGACGAGTTCGGCGGGCGCGGCTGGCCTGAAGCTTTTCCGCCCGAGGCCCTCGCCTTCCGCAGCAAGGGCGCGCCTGGCGCCAACACCACCCTCGCCGTGGTGGCGACCGACGCTCGCCTCAGCAAGGCGCAATGCAAACGCCTGGCGGTGATGGCGCAGACCGGGCTTTCGCGCGCCATCTATCCGGTACACACGCCGCTCGACGGCGACGTGGTGTTCGCCGCGGGCGTCGGACAAAAGCCGCTGCCCGATCCGGTCTATTCGTTGAGCACGCTCGGCATGCTGGCGGCCAATGTGCTGGCGCGCGCGATTTGCCTCGGGGTCTACGAGGGGACAGCGCTGCCCTTCGCGAACGCGCTGCCGAGTTGGAAGGACAAGTTCGGCTAGAGAAAGCGTTCCGCCCGATAGGTCGCCGGATCGACGAACGACGTCTCGCCCGCCATCATCTCGGCGATCATGCGCCCGGTGGAGGGCCCGAGCGTCAGTCCCCAATGGGCATGGCCGATCGCCAGCCACAGTCCGCTCAATCCCGGCGCGCGGCCGATGATGGGCCGCGAGTCCGGAAAGCAAGGGCGTGAACCCATCCAGGTCCCATCGTCGGTACGGCCGTCGAGCGGAAACAGCGCGCGCGCCGGCCCCATCACGCGGTCGAACTGCACTGGCGTGGGCGCGGCGTCGCGCGGGGCGAACTCGACGCCGGTGGTCATGCGGATGCCCATCTCCATCGGCGTGACCAGGTAACCGGCATCGGCGTCGAGCACCGGCCGCGCCAGCGCGGCATTGCCCTTCGCCGTGAAGTGCCGGTGATAGCCGCGCTTGACCGCCAACGGCAGCTTGAGCCCGAACTGCTTCACGAAATCGCCGGCCCAGGGCCCGAGCGCCGCCACCACCTCCGGCGCGTCGACGCCGCCCTGGTCGGTCTCCACCCGCCAGCCCGCGCCATGCCTGTGCAGCGTGCGCGCATCTCCGGTCAGTGTCACCCCGCCGAGCGCGTTGAAGCGCGCGGCATAGGCGCGCGTCACGCCATATGGGTTGCTCACACTCGCCGCCTCTGGCCAGAACACCGCATGCCTGAACACCGGCGCGAGACTGGGCTCGAGCGCCTGCGCCCCCTTCACGTCGAGCACGCGCAGCGGCAGGCCCAGTTCCGCCACCAGGTCGAATTCGGGCCTGAGCGACGCGAAGCTCGCTTCGTTGCGGTAGACCTTGAGCCAGCCGGTCTTGCGCAGGAAATGCGCGGCACCCGCTTCCTGCATCAGCGCCTCGTGCTCGGCAACCGCGCTGGCAAACAGCGGGCGGATCAGATGCGCGTTTTCGATCAAGCGCCGCAATTGCGAATTGGCGCGGAAAGCCATCAGCCAGGGCGCGATCTTCGGCAGGAACGACAGATGATAATTCGCCTCGCCCGCGCGCTTGAGCGCAATACGCGCGAGCGCGCGCCAGTCGGAAGGAAATGCCGGCGGGAAGACGGTGTTGCCCTCGATGATACCGGCATTACCAAATGAGGTCTGCTCGCCGAGGCCGGCGCGATCGATCAGCGCCACCGCCATCCCGCGCTTGACGAGGTGCAGCGCCGCGCAAGTGCCGACAATGCCGGCGCCGAGAACGATCGCATCGGTGCGTGCCATGGGCTCTCCTCTTCACCTCTCACTGCCCGCGCGGAGAGAGAACAAGCCCCCTATATGGATCGCCCACGGCGGAAACGCTATCAAGGGCGCGCTTTTGCCGCCGGGACCGCCCATGAAAATGCTCGCGCTGCTTGCGGCCGCGCTCGGCCTCGTTGGCCGCCACGGCACGCTGCTGGTGGCGGCCTCGCTGTTCGTGGGGTTGGCCGTGCCCAGCCTCGCCGCCGCGGCCAAGCCGCTGCTCGGCCCCACCATCGTGGTGATGGTGACGCTCGCCTTCCTGCGCGTCGACCCGGCCGAACTGCGCGCGCATTGGACGCGGCCGGGCCTGATCGCCGCCGCCGTGGCCTGGCTTATGCTGGCGGTGCCGGCGCTGCTCGGGCTCGTACTCGTCGCGCTCGGCGTCAAGGCCCGCCTGCCCGGCCTCTATTTCATACTGGTGCTGCAGATGGCGGCGCCCGGCCTGATGTCGTCGCCAGCGCTCGCCGGACTGATGGGGCTCGACGTGGCGCTCACGCTGGCAAGCCTGATCGTCAGCTTTGCCGTTACGCCGTTCACCGCCAGCCTGTTCAGCCACCTCTTTCTCGGCAGGTCGCTGGCCTCGCCTGTCGCCTTCGGCCTGCGTCTGTTTCTCATCATCGCCGGCTCCGCCGCGGCCGCCGCCGTGATCCGCCGTCTTGCCGGCCGCGCCGCGGTGGAGCGCCAGCGCCTCACAATCGACGGCCTGAGCGTGATCGCCCTGCTCCTGTTCGCGGTCGCCGCCATGGACGGCGTCACCGCCCATGCGCTTGCCGATCCGCTGCTGGTCGCCGGGTTGCTGCTGCTCGCCTTCGTGCTGGCGCTGGCGCTGATCGCAGTGACCACGCCGGTGTTCGCGCCCGTAGGAAAGGGCCGCGCCTTCGCCATCGGGCTGATCGCCGGCAATCGCAATATCGGCTTGATGCTGGCGGCCACCGGCTTTCACGCACCCGACATCGCCTGGCTCTATTTCGCGCTGGCGCAGTTCCCGATCTATCTATTGCCGCATCTGCTCAAGCCGCTGGCGAAGCGAATGACGCGGAAAGCCGCCGACTAGGCCACCATGCCACTGCCGCCCGATCCCGGGCTCGTCGCCGCCGCCTGCAACCGGATCAATTGCTTCAGCAGATTGCCATGGCCCGTTGCTACCGTGGTGGTCGTCACCGTGCTGCCGTCGGCATAGGTTATTGTCGTGGTGGTCGAGCCGTCCGCATTGACGCTTTTCTACGACTGCGAAGAGTTCATACGGAAAGAGTTCGTCAGTTGGTCGAGCGGGCGATGCCCGGCGGCATTGTGTTGCTGGTAATGCGAATGGTAGCCGCTCGCCACTTTCTTTAGCTCGCTCTTGCTGATGCCGCCGTCGCCATCGGCATCGAGCGTGTTGACGGCGGCATCGGCGCTCGCCTTGTCGACCCCGGCGGGAGCGAGCGCGCTCTCCAGCTCGCTCTTGTCGACCACGCCGTCGCCATCGGCATCGAGCTTGCCGACCAGGCCGGCATGGCCCGCGCCGTTCTGCCCTTGCAGCGCAATCAGCGCGGCCAGCGTGCCAGTATCGAGCGGACCGTCGGCCGGCTTGCCGCCCGTCGGCTTCTGCTGCGGCTGCTCGCCCGTGAACGCCTGCGCGAGTGCCCTAAGCGGATCATCGCCGCCCGCCTTGGCCAGGCTGGACGCGGCGGTTCCCACCAGCGACGAAACGGTCAACAGCGCGCCGAGCGCAAGACCGACGGGAATGAACATGGCGGTCCTCCAGACGGGAAGTTACGCGCTGACGCCGCGCGCGCTCTGCGCCGCGCATCCCGACGCGACACCGGCAAACCCCCGCCGCGCCTGATATTTTCTACAATCCGGCAGGCGGGCGCGCGGCAACCGGCGCAGCGGCGGCCAACAATTCCTGCCGGGTTCAGGGAAAATAAGCATCGGGTTGAGCCGGCCGAAAGGGGCTGCGCGTTGCTGCCCTGCGCCCGCCGTGCTAGCGAACCGCTTTCGGAGACGAGCCAATGCGCCCGCTGATCATCGCGCCGTCGATCCTTTCGGCCGACTTCGCCAAACTGGGTGACGAGGTCCGCGCCATTGACGCGGCCGGCTGCGACTGGATCCATGTCGACGTGATGGACGGGCACTTCGTGCCCAATATCTCCATCGGCCCCGGCGTGGTGCAGGCGATCCGCCCGGTGAGCCAGAAGACGTTCGACGTCCATCTGATGATCGCGCCCTGCGATCCCTATCTGGAAGCCTTCGCCAAGGCGGGCTCCGACATCATCACCGTGCACGTAGAGGCAGGCCCGCACATCCACCGCTCGCTGCAGGCGATCCGCGCGCTGGGCAAGAAGGCGGGCGTCACGCTCAATCCCGGCACGCCGGTGTCGACGCTGGAGAACGTGATCGACATGGTCGATCTCGTGCTGGTCATGTCGGTCAATCCCGGCTTCGGCGGCCAGAGCTTCATCCGCTCGCAGCTCGACAAGATCGCCGTGGTGCGCGCGCTTTGCGGCGGCCGGCCGATCGACATTGAGGTCGACGGCGGGGTTACGCCGGACAATGCGGCCGACGTGGTCCGTGCCGGCGCCAATGCGCTGGTCGCCGGCTCCGCCGTGTTCAAGGGCGGAAAGTATAAAGAAAACATCGACGCCATCCGCAACGCGGCCCTGCTGGCGCGCGGGGAAGCGGCGTGAAAACTTTGACCCTCATCCTGAGGAGCGCGGAACGCGCGTCTCGAAGGATGAGGCCCGGATCGTAACGGCCTCATGCTTCGAGACGCCGCGCTGCGCGCGGCTCCTCACCATGAGGATAGAGACTGTGCAGGTACCGCCATGATCCCTCGCTATTCCCGCCCCGCGATGACCGCGATCTGGTCGCCAGAAACGAAATTCCGCGTCTGGTTCGAGATCGAGGCGCACGCGGCCGACGCCATGGCCGAGCTCGGCATCATCCCGAAAGAGGCGGCGAGAAAGATCTGGGAGAAGGGCAAGAACGCCGCGTTCAACGTCGCCCGCATCGACGAGATCGAAGCGGAGGTGAAGCACGACGTCATCGCCTTCCTCACCCACCTAACCGAGATCGTCGGCCCGGAAGCGCGCTTCGTGCATGCCGGCATGACCTCGTCCGACGTGCTCGACACCTGCTTCAACGTGCAGCTCGCGCGCGCCGCCGACATCCTGATCGCCGACGTGGACGCCCTGCTCGCCGCGCTCAAGCGTCGCGCCTACGAATACAAGCTGACCCCGACCGTCGGCCGCTCGCACGGCATCCATGCCGAGCCGACCACCTTCGGCCTCAAGCTGGCGCAGGCCTTTGCAGAATTCGCCCGCGCGCGCCGCCGCCTGCATGCCGCGCGCGAGGAGGTCGCCACCTGCGCCATCTCCGGCGCGGTCGGCACCTTCGCGCAGGTCGATCCGCGCGTGGAGGCGCATGTCGCCAAGGCCATGGGGCTGCGCGAGGAGCCGATCTCGACGCAGATCATCCCGCGCGACCGCCACGCCATGTATTTTGCCACGCTTGGCGTGGTCGCCTCCTCGATCGAGCGGCTGGCCACCGAAATCCGCCACCTCCAGCGCACCGAGGTGCTGGAGGCGGAAGAGTTCTTCTCCGAAAAGCAGAAGGGCTCCTCCGCCATGCCGCACAAGCGGAATCCGGTGCTGTCGGAGAACCTGACCGGGCTTGCCCGCATGGTGCGTGCCTACGCCCTGCCGGCCATGGAGAATGTGGCGCTCTGGCACGAGCGCGACATCTCGCATTCCTCGGTCGAGCGCATGATCGGGCCCGACGCTACCGTGACGCTCGATTTCGCGCTGGCGCGGCTGACCGACATCTTCGACAGGCTGGTAGTCTATCCGTCGAACATGCAGAAGAACCTCGACCGCCTCGGCGGCCTCATCCATTCCCAGCGCGTGCTGATCGCACTGACCCAGAAAGGCGTGCCGCGCGAGGACGCCTATCGCCTCGTGCAGCGCAATGCCATGAAGGTTTGGAACGGCGACGAGAAGGATTTTCTCGCGCTGCTCAAGGCCGACATGGACGTACAGGCGAAGCTTTCAGAAAAGGAGCTCGAGGCCAATTTTGACCTCGACTACCATTTCAAGCACGTCGACAGGATTTTCCAGCGCGTGTTCGGAACTCAATAAGGCAGTCTCTCCGGCCGTCAATTTGGCACCCTTGCGATCTGGCAATTTGCTGCATATATTTAAGGCACCTTGCCGACACACCGAAGGGCAACCCTTCATGACATTGAGCACGCCCGAAACGGTCGTCGCGCGCGTTTTCCGCAAGCTCGGCGGCCGCCAAGCCCTGGGAACCGAGGTGCATTCCGATAGCGACCTCGCGCGCCTGGTGCGCAACGGCCTTCGCTCAAGCGTGCTGAGCAATATCGAGCGCGCGGGTTTTTCCAAGCAGGAAATCGAGCACTTGATCATACCCGCGCGGACGCTGCGGCACCGCAAAGCGAAACGCGAAGCGCTTTCGCTCGAGGAGTCCGACCGCGTCGTCAGGCTGGCGCGTATTCAGGCACTCGCCGAGGACGTGTTCGGCGACACAACGAAAGCAAATTGCTGGCTGCGCGAGCCGCTTGGCGTCCTCGACGGAAAAACTCCGCTTGAAGTGGCGCGCAGCGAGGCGGGCGCGCGTCTGGTCGAACAAATTCTGGCGAAAATCGACTGGGGCGCGGCCGCCTGAATGCGCTTGTGGCGGCTATCGAGCGAGCGGCGCGCACGCGATTTCGACGGCGGGTATGGACTTTTCAACGACGGCCGTTGGAATACCCGCAGCCGTCCAGTGACCCACTGTTCGACAGTGGCTTCACTCGCGGCTCTGGAAAAGCGCGTTCACGTGAACGATCCGGCATTGCTGCCGCTACAGGTGATGGTGACGTACGAATTACCAGACACCATCTCCAGCCGGACAATAACAATTGCAGAATTGCCGGACGGTTGGCGATCCCGCGAAACCTACACACAAGCACTCGGCAACGCTTGGCTCGACTCGGCGGCGGAAACGCTTCTCATCGTGCCGTCTGTGCTCGTCCCGATTGCCGGGGCGCCAGACCGCAATGTCCTGATCAATCATCGCGCTGCCGACATTGGCTTGGTCGAAATAGCCGAGATGACGCCGTTCACGCTCGACCCGCGGCTGTTCAAGCCTTGAGTCTTGCGGATGGCTTTTCGCGAACGCCGGCCGCGTGTTCGGCACCGCCTGAAGCGCGCAGGCCCGCGACGGCTCACGCCGCCGCCGCGGGCCCGGGATCGCGCGCCTGCAATCGGCGTATCAATAGCGCCAATACCGATGCCGGTACCGATACCGGTGATAGCGCGGGCCGTGATACCAATAAGGCCACCCGCTGCCGAACCCGATACCGATGCTGAAGCCCGGCGCGTAGGCATAGGAGCCGTAATGGCCGTAGCCGTAGTAGGGATAGCTGCGGTAATAGTAGCGCCGGGCGTAATAACGCCGGGCGCCCGCCAGGAAGTTGCGGCTGGCCCAGCCGCGCATGCCGCGGAACGAGACGCGGCACCAATAGCTGGTGCAGTTGAGCACGCGCACATGCGCGCCCGCTGGCATCGTGTCCATTACACGATAGCGCGTGCTCGGACCGGTGCGGAGGTTGAGGCCATGAGTGACGACCGCGGCCGAAGCGCTGCCGACCGAAAGCATCAAGGCGGCGCCCGCCAATGCTAGATGTTTCATTCGCATGGGTCAGTTCCCGAAGTTCGAGTTTTCGCCCCCAAGCTGGCGCCCCCACACTCCGAGCCCTCCCACTCAAACGGTTGACAGCCATGTTTGTTTCGGGAGCCGCGCCCTTGCGTGGGTTCCTTCGCCCCATTGTCAGCACCGCCCGGTCATGTCTTAGCTTGCCTGAACATGACGAATCCGACAGCAGAGAACCGAGCGCGGCCCAGTATCCTCCTGTTCGATTCCGGGCTGGGCGGGCTCACCGTGTTCCACGCGGTCGCCGCCGCCCGGCCCGAC
>JARRNI010000029.1:0-14700 GCA_037385125.1 Pseudolabrys sp. | reverse complement strand
GAGGCGCCGGCCACGGTCGACGCCACCTATGAGGCGATCACCCGCGTCATCTTCGAGCAGCCGGAAGGCATCGCCTATTGCATCCTCGATTCGCAGATCGACGAGGTGCCGGGCTGGCAGCGCTCGGTGCGCTCCGACCAGCCGCCGGTGACGGCGGCGAGCCTCGCCGAACTGGCGGACAAGCTCGGCCTCGAAGCCGGCGCGCTGGCGGCGACCGTGGAGGCCTATAACGCCGCCTGTCCGCAAGGCGGCTTCAAGCCGCTCGAGCTCGACGGGCTTTCAACGCGCGTCGATTTCGCGCCGCGCAAGTCGAACTGGGCGCGCTCGCTCGACAAGCCGCCTTTCCTCGCCTTCCCCATCATCTGCGGCAACTGCTTCACCTTCGGCGGGCTGAAGGTCGACGCGCGCGCCCGTGTCATTGACGCCGACGGCAACGCCATTCCCGGCCTCTACGCCGCGGGCGAAACCATCGGGCTCTATTACGGCAGCTATGCCGGCGCCACCTCGGTGCTGCGCGGCGCCGTGTTCGGCCGCATCGCCGGCCTCGACGCATCCGGGAGCGGGACATGATTCATTCGAGCGAGCGCATCCTCACCACCCATGTCGGCAGCCTGCCGCGGCCGCACGGCCTGCTCGACATGATGAAGGCGAAGCTTAAGGGCGGCGAATACGATGCCGCGGCCTACGACGCGCGCGTGCGCCGGGCGGTGGAAGACTGCGTGCGCCAGCAGGCTGCATGCGGGCTCGACGTTCTCGCCGACGGCGAAATGTCGAAGCCGGGATTCTTCGTCTACGTGCGCGAGCGGCTCGCCGGCTTCGAACCGCGCCCCGGGCAAGGACGCATGCCGTTCGCGGCCGAGCGCAATGCGTTCCCGGAATATTACGAGGACTATTTCAGGCGCGCCATGTTCGGCGGCGCGGTGGCGCCGTCCGCGCCGATGTTCTGCGTCGGCCCAGTGCGCTATATCGGCGAGGAAGCCTTGCGCAAGGACCTCGACAATCTGAAAGCCGCGCTCGCGCACGTACCGCATGTGGAGGCTTTCATGCCGTCGGTGGCGCCGAGCGGCGTCGGACAGAACGATTATTACAAGAGCGAAGAGGAATATCTGTTCGCGGTCGCCGAGGCGCTGGCGGTCGAATACCGCGCCATCGTCGACGCCGGCTTCCTGGTACAGAGCGACGATCCGTTCCTGGCCGACCTGTTCGTCGAGCCCGATCTCGACGACGCCCAGAAGGCGAGGAAGGCGAGCCTCTACGTGGAAGCGGTCAATCACGCGCTGCGCGGCATCCCGCCCGAGCGCGTGCGCTTTCACACCTGCTACGGCATCAACGAAGGCCCGCGCATCCACGAGGCCTCGCTCTATGACCTCATCGACTACATGCTCAGACTCGAGGCCGGCGCCTATTCCTTCGAGGCGGCCAATTGTCGGCACGAACATGAATACCACCTGTGGGAGACGGTCAAGCTGCCGGACGGCAAGATGATCATTCCCGGCGTCATCACCCACGCTAGCAACATCGTCGAGCACCCGGAGCTGATCGCCGAGCGCATCACGCGCTTCGCCAAGCTGGTCGGACGCGAGAACGTCTTGCCGGCGGCCGACTGCGGCTTTTCCTCGCAGGCGAGCTACAAGACAGAGGTCCACCCCAAGGTGGTCTGGGAGAAGTTCAAGGCATTGGCCGAAGGCGCCCGCGTCGCCAGCGAGCAGCTATGGCGCAAAGCCAAGGCGTCCTGACCGCCGCCGCGCAGGCGGCCGACCTCACGACATCGCGAGCGACCGCGCCGCCCGGTATTTTCTTACGCGAAAAGCGCAGCGCGGTTCCACCAGCGGAACCTTACAACGCGATTTCGACAGCACGCGTATCCGCGCAATTTCATGCAACGAACACGCGGAAACGCGTCGGAGAATTTCACCGACGGTAGCGGCGTAACGCACGGCTGTTCTTTTGAAGTAAAGCTTTCGCAGAATGCGAGCGCGCAAGTTGACTTGGTCTTTAAGCGGGACCGCTAGTGAGGCGCCATGTCGAGAACACTGCAATACGAGGAGCCGCACGTGACTAAGGTAGCAAGGGAACAAAGATCCTGAACACGAATCGGGCGCGACCGCCATCGAATACGGGCTGATCGCGGCCGGTATCGCGGTTGCGATCATCGCGATCGTCAACACGCTAGGTGGCCAGCTCAACAACATCTTCGCCAACATCTCGAACTTGCTCGGCGGCAACAGCGGTAGCTGACGATCCACACGTAGCCCCGGGTATGAAAGCCGCGGGCGACGGCGGCTTTCATTTATTTCAGAGCCGCCTTCCTTGCGGCTCGTCGCGACGACGGCATGGAACTCCGCGCGCAGCTTTGCGCCGTCACCGGTTGGCGTGGCTCCAGGGCGCGATGCGCCGCTCCAGCCATTTCAGCCCGGACGTCAGCGAAACGCCCAGCACCATCAGCACGATCACCGGCACGAAGGTCTTATCCATTTCGAAGATATTGGCGTAGCGGGTGATCATGAAGCCGAGCCCGGTGATGGTGGTGTAGAATTCGGCGATCACCATGCCGACCAGGCCGCGGCCGATGGCGAGCCTGACGCCGGCGGCGATATAGGGCAGCGCATAGGGCAGCAGCACATCTTTCCACATGCCCCATTCGGTCGAGCGGAACGAGCGCGCCACCTCCAGCATGTTCTTGTCGCATTCGCATACGCCCTGATAGGTGTTGATCAGGATCGGGAACACCGCGAACAGGAACACCACGATGATCTTGGCCTTCATGTAGATGCCGAACCAGAGCACCAGGATCGGCACCAGCGCCACCATCGGCGTGGCGTAGAGCGCGTTGATCGGCAGATCGAGCGACCAGTCGAGCCAGCGCACACGCGCCATAGCCACCCCCAGCGGAATGCCGACGGCGATGGCCGCCAGCATGCCGAAGAACATCACCTCCAGGCTCTGCGACAGGTAATACGGCAGGTCGCCGGAAGCGGTCAGCGTGTAGAAGGCGACCGCGATCTTGGTCGGATAGGTGAAGAAAATCGGGCTGATATGCGGCCCGACGATCTGCCAGACGATGAGGATCAGCGCGACCGCGCCGTAGCGGAAAACCGCCGGCCGCTGCCACCACGGCGGCCTCTGCCTGACCGCCACGGATTTGGGCTCGCTGGCGGCGACGCCGCTATGGACCTCATTGGCGACGCTCATGCGATCGTCTCCTCGCGCCTTGCCTACGTCTATCAGTCGTTTCTTATCGGTATCCGGCGGACGCCGCCCCAAGGCGGCGCCCGCCAGGCTTGATCAGCCGCCGATACCGGACGGGCTCGGGCACACCGGGCCCTTCCAGACGCCGAGTTGCTTGAGCGCTTCCTTGGCGAACTGAGTGTCCACGACCTGGTCGTAGGTCGGGGTCTTGCCCTTCTTGATGTTGCCGACCTTGGTCATCAGCTTGGCGGTGAAATCCACCCGGTCCTTGCCGAGACCGCTGTTGGCGTCCCAGATGCAGTTCTTGACCAGGAAGTCGTAGGTCTTCGACAGCACGTCCTTGGGATAATGCGTGTATTTGACCAGGATCGGCATGATCTTGGCCTTGTCCTTGTACATGATGCGCGTGGCCTCGATATTAGCCTTGGTGAAGGCTTCCAGCGCCTTCGGCTTGGCCTTGATGGTGGCGTCGGTCGCCGCCATCACGTTGTAGAGGCTCTTCGGCCGCAGCTTCCACATGCGCGCGATGGCGTGCAGGCTCGGCACCTTCTCCTTGGCGAACAACTCCTGCTCGACGTGCAGGATGGCGGTGTCGACCTGGTCAGCCACCAGCGCCGGCACGTCCTCGGTGGCGATGGTGACGAAGTGCACGTCCTTCGGACTGACGTGCGCCGCGTGCAGCACGGCGTGGCTCAGGATGTCGGCGAAGCCGCCCGGCTGCTGGATGCCGATGCGCTTGCCCTTGAGGTCGGCCATGGTCTTGACGTTGCTGCGCACCACCATGGAGGCTTCGAACTTCGGCAGGTTCGATAGGAAGGCCTTGACCTTCGAGCCGTTGGAAATGCCGACGATGGTCACCGCGCCCGGCGCCATGGCGACGTCGATATTGCCCGACAACATCGCCCGGAACACCTTGACGCCGCCGTCGAGCGCGACGGTTTTCACCTTGACGCCTTCCTTCTTGTAGAGCCCGAGATCCTGGGCCACCAGCACCGGCATGTGCACGACGTTCGGCGGCGTGGTCGGCATGCCGACCACCAGTTCGTCGCTTTGCGCCATCGCCGCGCCCGTGGTGACGAGCGCGGCAGCGGCTGCCAGCGCAAGAGCCGTAGTGAGCCTACGCATATGACGTTCCTCCCGTGGTTTTCTATTTGCAGCGCCGGCCGCAGCCGAGATGGAGGGCAGCGGACGATGCCGGACGATCCTCTGGCGCTGCCGTCCTCCCATCGCCCCACGCCGGGAGAAAGGGCCCGCCGGTTTCCGCCGGTCGGGATTCTGCCCCATCGTCCGGGTAAAAACAACGAACCCCACCGGTTTTATCCGCTGCGCCTTGCGGTAGTTGCCCTTTGACCGCGAGCGCCCGACATGGCTAGTTGCCGCCCGTTCCGGCCCGCTCAACCAACCGCAGCCATGCCTAAATTCGTCATCGATTTCGGAAGCCTGGGCCGAGCACCCGAATCCGACGGGCGGCTCGACGGCCCCGCCTTTCACCGCAACCACGACGCCATCTGGTCGGCCATTGTCCCATACCTCGGTACACGGAAAGGCGACGTGCTGGAACTGGGCAGCGGCACCGGCCAGCACGCCGCGGAATTCGCACGCCGCACACCGCAGCTCATCTGGTGGCCGAGCGATATCCTGCCCGCCCATCTCGCCAGCATCGCCGCCTGGCGGCAACAGGCTGGCCTTACCAATCTGCGCGCGCCACAGCGCATCGACCTCAACGATCCTGATTGGAGCCGGCGCAGCGCACCGGAAAGCGGCGAGCTCGCCGCCATCCTGTGCATCAATGTGCTGCACATTGCGCCCTGGCGCGTCGCGCAGAACCTCATCGCCGGGGCGGAGCGCCTGCTGCGCCCGGACGGCCACCTGTTCGTCTACGGACCGTTCAAGCGCGCCGGCATCCACACCGCGCCGAGCAACGAGCGCTTCGACTCGACGCTGAGGGCGGAGAACGCCGACTGGGGTGTGCGCGACCTCGACGATCTTGCCGCACTGGCGGACGAGGCCGGCCTCGTGCTCGCCGACACGATCGCCATGCCGGCCAACAATCAGGTGCTGGTGTTCGCTCGCGCGCAGCGGCAGGGTTGAAACCAACGACGGAAATCAAGATAAAGTCTCATGCAAAACGAACCGATTTGCGACCTCGCCCATCTCGGCCACGTCGAACTGCTCACCCCCAAGTTCGAGGAGAGCCGCAGGTTCTTCGTCGACGTCCTCGGCATGACCCAAAGCGGCGAGAAGGGCGACAGCGTTTACCTGCGCGCCTATGACGACTACGAGCGCTATACGCTCAAGCTCACCGCGTCGAAGACCAACGGCATGGGCCACGTCGCCTATCGCTGCCGCTCGCCGCAGGCGCTGGAGCGGCGCGCTGCTGCGCTGAAAGGCTCCGGCTTCGACGTCGGGTGGAGCGACGGCGATCTCGGCCACGGCAAGACCTTCGTGTGCAAGGATCCGGACGGCCACGTCATCGAGCTCTATTACGACACCGAATGGTACGATCCGCCGCCGGAGCTGAGGCCTGCCCTGAAGAACCAGGCGCAAAGCTTCCCGGCGCGCGGCTGCAACGTGCGCCGGATCGACCACTGGAACGGGCTTGCCGCCGACATTTCCGCCTGCCGCAAGTTCTTCAAGGATTATCTCGGCTTCAAGCTGACCGAACGCATCGTGATGAACGACGGCAGCGAGGCCGGCATCTGGATGACGGTGACCAACAAGTCCTACGACTTCGCCTATACGCGCGACGCGACCGGTTCGCGCGGGCGCTTCCACCACGTCACCTACGCACTCAATTCGCGCGAGGAGGTGCTGCTCGCCGCCGACGTGTTCCTGGAGAATGGCGTGTTCATCGAGACCGGCCCGCACAAGCATGCCATCCAGCAGACTTTCTTTCTTTATGTCTACGAGCCGGGCGGCAACCGGGTGGAAGTCGCCAATGCCAGCGCCCGGCTGGTGCTGGCGCCGGACTGGCGGCCGATCACCTGGACCGAGGAGGAGCGCAAGAAGGGCCAGGCCTGGGGCCTGAAGACCATCGAGTCGTTCCACACCCACGGCACCCCGGAAGTGCCCGATGCGGCCGAATAGGCCGAGCCTGCGGGTCGGCACCTACGAATAACTGAAAACCCGCGGAGACGGCCGGCCGGCCGCGCCATTGCGCGTCCGCACGCCACGATTCTGCACAACCAAAATGCTTTACAGCTAAACATTTCAGGCTTCAAATATGCGGGCGGCATCTTGGCCTTTTGCAGAAGGGACACCAGCGATGACAACCCAACTCCGGCGATCCATCACCGGCCTCGCGGCGGCCGGCATCCTGACGGCAGTGAGCGCAACCGCGGCCCTTGCGGGCGGCATCCCCACCGCCGTCGGCGTCGACCACATCGGCTTGACCGTGCCCAACCTCAAGCAAGGCATCGACTTTTTCACCAAGGTCCTGGGCTGCACCTACGTCTACACGGCCGGGCCGTTCAGCGACCCCAAGGGCAACTGGATGCATACCAATCTCAACGTCGACGCGCGCGCCAAGACCACACTCGCCATGGTACGCTGCGGACCGACGCAGAACGTCGAGCTGTTTCAGTACACGGCGAAGGATCAGGTGAAGACGCCGCCCAAGAACAGCGACGTCGGCGGCAACCACATCGCTTTCTATGTGAAGGACCTGCCCAAAGCGGTCGCCTATCTCAAATCGGTGCCGGGGGTGCGCATACTCGGCAATCCGACGCCGGTATCGCACCAGCCGAACGGCGGCGAGACCTTCGTCTATTTCCTTACGCCGTGGGGCCAGAGCATGGAAATCCTGACCTATCCGCACGGCCTGGACTACGAGAAGACGACCACGGCACGGCTCTACAGCGTCAACAAGTAGCCCCTTGTTCTGCGCTGCGGCGGCACCGTCGTCCAGGCGGTGCCGCCCGTACGCACGGCAACGACCCCCAGCGAACCGATGTGGCGCAACAAGACCGCCGTGCGACGTGCGGGAAATTCATAAGCTATCGATATCCTGGTACTAATCGCATCTTATACGCAGACTGCAAAATGCGTATAAGTGCTTGGCGCTGCCTGCCGTGACGAAGAACAGCTCATGCCCCGCCACAACACCCCTCGCATCTCCTTCATCGGCTTCGGCGAGGCCGGCCAGGCGATCGCCGCCGGCCTGCGCGAGCACGGCATCGAGCGCATCACCGCCTGGGACATCCTGTTTCCGCAGGCGGAAGGCGAGAAACTGAGAGCTGCCGGCGACGGGATGGGTGTGCGGCTGGCGTCCTCGGCGCAAGATGCGGTGCGCGAGACCGACATCATCATCTCGGCGGTGACCGCGGCGTCGAGCCGTGAGGCGGCGGAATCGGTCGCGCCGCATCTCGCCGGCAATCCCTGGTATCTCGACATCAACTCGGTGTCGCCCGGCCGCAAGCAGGCGAGCGCCGCGCTGCTCGACGGGCGGGCGCGCTACGTCGACGTCGCGGTGATCGCGCCGATCCATCCCAAGCGGCACCGCACGCCGCTCTTAATCTCGGGTCCGCACGCCGAGACGGTCGCGCCGCTGCTGCATGAGCTCGACATGCAGCTCACCGTGGTGAGCGACGCCACGGGCGCGGCCGCCGCCATCAAGATGATCCGCAGCGTGATGATCAAAGGCATCGAGGCGCTCACGCTGGAATGTTTCCTGGCCGCGCGGCGCGCCGGCGTCCTCGACGAGGTGACGGCCTCGCTGAAGAACAACTATCCCGGGCTCGATTGGCCGAAAATGTCCGCCTACAATCTCGAGCGCATGGCGAGCCATGGCGAGCGCCGCGCCGCCGAGATGGAAGAGTCGGCCGCCACCTTGCGCGAGCTCGGGCTCGAGCCGCTGATGGTGGACGCGACCATCGAGCGCCAGCGCGAAATGGGTGCGCTCGGCCAGAAGGAAACCGTGCGCGCGTCGCTCGATCAGGGACGCGCCGCCGTGCTCGACGCCATCAGCGCCGCCAAGAAAAACAGCGGGTGAGCGGACTCATTCCGCGTAGCTCATCCGATTCCCGCTTGATCAACTTATGATCACCGGGCCGGCCTCAGCGCCGCCTTTTCTTGACGCTGCGGCGCGGCTTGGCGGCCGCACGCTTGACCGTACGCTTGACCGCACGTTTGGCAGCGCTCGGTGAACCGGCTTTCTTTTTGGCCGGCGCCGGCGCAGCCGCATCGGATTTCGCCACCTGCCTGGCCCAGTAGTCCCAGGACCGCGTCAGCGCGGTGGTGCGGATGGTGATCTGGCGGCCGAGTTCAATTTCTCCCGGCGAAAGCGCAGAGACCGTGCCGATCGTCATGGCGCGCACCTGGAAGTCGGCGTTGCGGCAGGTCTGGATCGCCCGGTAGACGCAGTCACGCACGTCGCTGCCGACGATGGTGACGCCATGGCGCCGCATCAGCACCATCTGGTGGTCGCCGAGCGCGCGGGCCAGCGAGGCCCCTTCCGACGGCTTCACCACCAGCATGTTGGTGTCGCCGAACTCGTCGCGCTGGTCCCAGTAAGGCGGCCGCATGCCGCCGACCGCGCCGAGATGGAAAACCGGCATGTAATCGGTGCCGGTGACAAGCAGCGGCATGAAGGCGGGCGAATGATGGTGGCAGACCGCCGTCACGTCCGGCCGCGCCTTGTAGATCTCGCCGTGGATCACCCGCTCGGAATATTGCGGGATATTGGTGTCGCGGACGGGCCGGGAATCTAGGTCGTATTCGATCAGGCCTTCCGGGGTCACCCTGTCGGGCGCGCTCGACCGCGACAGGAAATAGTGATCGGGATTGCGGGGATGGCGCATGCTGACGTGCCCGAAGGTGTCCAGCACGCCCTCGTGGGCGGCGATTCTGTTGGCGAGGGCCAGGTCGCGCAAAGGTTCGGCAAGCGCATCGGGCACGGGCGTTTCCTCTCGTCTTCGGATGGTTGCTTGTCCTACATTACAGGACAGCGCATGGCCCCGGAAAGCGCGCTGCCTCGCCCGGGAGCCCAGCGCCACAGAATGCCGCGCGCAGACCTCAAACGACAAGCTTGACAGTTCGCGGCCGTTAGGGAGGTTTCATGCCCCATGGCCGGGTCCGCGCAAATCGCCATCGACAGCGTCAGCCATCTCTACCGTCCGCCGCGCGGACGCGAGGTGCTGGCGCTCGACCAGGTTTCGCTCGAAGTGGGCAACCGCGAGTTCGTCGCGCTGCTCGGCCCCTCCGGTTGCGGCAAGTCGACCCTGCTCTACCTGATCGGCGGCTTCCTGCCGGTGGAGACTGGCACGATCACGGTCGACGGCAAGCCGGTGACCGGCCCGGGCCCCGACCGCGGCATCGTGTTCCAGCACTTCGCGTTGTTCCCGTGGAAAACCGTGCGCGGCAATATCCTCTACGGGCTGGAGCGCCAGGGCATGCCGAAGGCGGAGCGCGAGAAGCGCACGCAGGACTTCATCGAGTTGGTGGGGCTTGCCGACTTCGAGGACAGCTACCCCTCGCAGCTTTCCGGCGGTATGAAGCAGCGCACAGCGATCGCCCGCACCCTCGCCTTCGATCCCGCGATTCTGCTGATGGACGAACCGTTCGGTGCGCTCGACGCGCAGACCCGCGGCCTGATGCAGAGCGAATTGCTCGGCATCTGGCAGCGCACGCCCAAGACGGTGATCTTCGTCACCCACGACGTGCAGGAAGCGGTTTATCTCGCCGACCGCGTGGCGGTGATGTCGGCGCGGCCGGGCCGCATCAAGACCATCGTTCCCACCAAGTTCGAGAAGGACGCCGCCAATATCTTCCGCGAAAAGGAATTCGTCGAGAAGGTCGACGAGATCTGGCACCTGGTGCGCGAAGAGGCGATCAAGGCGCAGCAGGTGAAGCGGGCAAGCGGGCCATGAGCCAGCGCTGCCGATGAAGACCCTCTTCCGCTATTCGCCGCTCCTGCTCCTGGCGATCGGCTGGGAAGCCGCCGCGCGCCTTAATCTGGTCTCTTCGGACGCACTGCCGACACTGACGAGCGTGATCGGGGCCTGGTTCGGCATGATCAAGGATGGCTCGCTGGTCACAAACGGCGCCGCCTCGCTCTACCGCGGCGGCGCCGGCCTGGCACTCGCCGTCGTGATCGGCGGCGCGCTCGGCATCTTCATGGCCTGGTGGAAGCCGGTGAACATCCTGTTCGCGCCGATCGTGGAAATCTTCTATCCGCTGCCGAAATCGGCACTGATTCCGGTGACGGTGATCTGGCTCGGCTTCGGCGACGGCTCCAAGATCCTGCTCATCTTTCTCGGCTGCATGCTGCCGGTGACCATCGGCGCCTTCAACGGTGCGCGCTCGAGCGACCAGACCCTGCTGTGGTCGGCACGCTGCATGGGGGCGAGCCGTCTGCGCGTGCTGTGCGACGTGGTGCTGCCGAGCGCCATGCCGGAGCTGCTCAACGGCATCCGCACCGCGCTCGCGCTCTCCTTCATTCTGTTGGTCGCGGCCGAATTGATCGTCGCGCACAAGGGCTTCGGCTATCTGATCGGCATCACCGGTTCCGAGGGCAGCTACGCCGCGATGTACGCGGTGGTGCTGACGGTGGCCTTCCTCGGCTTTGCCGCCGACCGCGCCTATCTCGCAATCACCAACCGGGTGCTGCAATGGCGCGCGTGAACGAGACGCTGACGGAGGCGACCGTTACGCCTTCGGACGTGCCGGACCCGCTGGCGATGCGGCTCGGGCGGGTCGCCCTGTCGGGTTTCATGCGCGTCTTTTCCATCGTGCTCCTGCTGGCGGCCTGGGAGGCGCTGGCGCGAAGCGGCGTGTTCACGCATTTCCAATTGCCCGCCTTCAGCGCGGTGGTGGCCTATATCTGGAACGACGGCGTCTCGGGCGATCTCTGGCTCAATACCGCGCTCACGCTCTACCGCGCGCTTGTGGCTTTCGGCATCGCGGCCCTGTTCGGCGTCGCCATCGGCATGGCGATGTCGCGCAGCCGGATCGCGTCATGGTTCTTCGACCCGATCGTCTCGGTCGGCTTCCCGATGCCGAAGATCGCCTTCCTGCCGGTGATCATCCTCTGGCTCGGCGTCTACGACGTCTCCAAGATCACCATGGCGTATTTCGACGCCATCTTCCCGGTCATCGCCGCCACCGTCATCGCCATCGGTGGCGTCGAGAAGGAACTGATCTGGTCCGCGCGCAACATGGGCGCCAGCAACCGCGAGGTGCTGCTGCATGTGGTGCTGCCGGCGGCGTTCCCGCAGATCATGACGGGGCTGCAGGTGGCGCTGCCGCTGGCGTTGATCGTCACCGTGGTGGCCGAGATGCTGATGGGCGGCTACGGCCTGGGCGGCGCCATGATGACCGCCTCGCGCTTCGCCAATTCCACCGGCGTGTTCGCCGGCATCGTGGAGATCGCCGTGGTCGGCTATTGCCTGGTCAAGGCGATGGCGCTGATCCGCCGCCGGCTGCTGATCTGGCACCCGGAGGCGCATGAGCCAAGCACGGTCTAAGGGCGGCCGACCTTGTACCGGATGACGGGCAAAGCGCCGCATGGTCGAGGCTTGCCAAAATCGGTTGGAGCCCCGACAATCTTCGCATCCATTCATGAAGCTCGCCTGTCGCAAGAGCGAGCCGGCGAAAACTGGGAGGGAACGATGCGTTTTCTGAAACTCGCATTGGCCGGCGTATTCGCGCTCGGCCTCACCGCCGGAGCCGCCAAGGCGGAGCCGGTGAAGATCCGCATGGCCTGGGTCGTGCCGGTCGCCAACTGGGCCTCGATCCTTCTCGAGAAGAAGGACTTAATGACGCATCTCGGCAAGTCCTACACGCTCGAGACGGTTCATTTCCGCGGCACGCCGCCGATGATCACGGCGCTCGCCAATAACGAAGTCGAGGTCGCCAGCCTCGCTTATTCATCCTTTGCCGTCGCCGTCGCCAATGCGGGCTTGAGCGACCTGCAGGTGATCGCCGACGAATTCCAGGAGGGCGTCCCCGGCTACTACACCGACAAATACTGGGTCCGAAAGGATTCCGGCATCAACAAAGTCGAGGACATGAAAGGCAAGATAGCGGGCACCAACGCCGCTGGCAGCGCGGTCGACGTCGCCATCCGCGCCATGCTGCACAAGCACGGCCTCGAGCCCAATCGCGATTATACCTTCCTCGACGGCCCGCTGCCGGCCATGCCGACGATGCTGCTGGAAAAGAAAGTCGACCTCATCCCGGCCGTGCTGCCCTTCGCGCTCAATCCCAAGCTGCAGGCCCAGGGCAAGCCCTTGTTCACGCAGGCCGACGCGACCGGCAAGACCGACATGATCATCGATTGCGCCCGCAAGGCCTTCATCGAAAAGCATCGCGCGGCCATGGTGGATTTCATGGAGGACTGGCTGCGGGTCGTGCACTGGTATCTCGACCCCAAGAACCACAAGGCCGTGACCGAGATCGCCGCCAAGCTCACCAAGCATCCGGCCAAGCTGTTCGGCTGGGTGTTCACCAAGAAGGACAACTACCGCGATCCCAACATGATGCCGGACCTGAAGGCGTTGCAGAACAACGTCGACACCGTGAAGGAGCTCGGCTTCATCAAGACCCACGTCGACATCAGCAAGCACAACGACCTCAGCCTGCTGAAGGAAGCGGTGGCGCGGCTGAAAAAATAATCGCCTCAAAAAGCATAAAATTTTCGGCAAATTAGACGCGCCGTTTAGATCTTGTACTTTTGGCCTCGGAGAAGCTCTCCGGGGCCTATTTGTTGACGGCCGCCGGTTATCGCGACGCGGCACCTCGCGTTTAAACAGACCGGAAACGTCCGAAAATTAGCGCTTTACAAATTTCGTAAATGCCAAAAAAATACATATGGCGACTTCACTTATATGGTTAACGGGGCGTTGAGAAATGACGCATCTGTACAAGGCGTTCTACGGTGCCCTGCTTGTCCTCGGGCTGGCTAGCATCACTCCGGGTCCGGCATTGGCAGGCGGGTATCATTGGGACCCTGGCTACCGCTGCATACGCCCGGACTATCAATACACGACGCGCCAATACGTCCGTGCGCTAGCGCGCGTCATCACGCACAGACGTGTCGTCAATCATACCCGCTACGTGCGCGGCCACACGCGGCTGGTTCAAGAGAATCGTGTGCTCGTGCACGTGCGACCGGTGATCAACCGCGAGGTGATCGTGCACCGGACCAATACTGTGGTGCGCGACGTCGTCCTGCACAGGGTCAACAGGATCAACGTTACCGCAACGAACACTATACGCAGGTGGTCAATCGTTACGAGCCTGGCTGGGTCCGGCATGTGGTCGATTACCGCGAGGTGCGCGGCTGCAGCTGCGGTTATCGCTACTGACGCTGTAGCAGCAGTTGCAGCGCTCGGTTGTCGCGGCGGCAATTGTCTCCCGCCGCGACTAGCCGCCTGACGGCGCACGCCGGGCCGTCAACCCGCCTGCCGGTGCCAGCAGGCGGGTTTTTCGTGTCTCCGCGGCAAGCTTGCATCTGGCGAATCCCCGCGCCGCGGCTAAATTACGGCCGCAATGACCACGCCGGCTTATCGCAAACGCTTGCGCGCGCTGCTCACCCCCGCCGAACGGCGCGTGTTCGCGCGGCTCGACACGCCGCACAAGATCCAGGACTTCCTCGATCGCATGCCGGCTAATTTCGAGCCAAACGGCGATACCGCGCGCTCGCCGCGGTCGATGCTGAAGGCGCGCGTGGCGCACTGCTCGGAAGGCGCCATTTTCGCGGCGGCGGTCCTCGCCTATCACGGCCGCCCGGCTTGGCTCATGGACCTGCGCGCGCTGCCGAGCGACCAGGACCACATCGTCACGCTGTTCAAGGAGCGGGGCCTGTGGGGGGCGATCTCCAAGACCAACCACGCCATCCTGCGCTGGCGCGATCCGATCTATCGCAGCGCGCGCGAACTCGCCATGAGCTACGCGCACGAATACGCCCTGCCGGGCGGCAAGAAATCGCTGTTGGAGTTCTCGCGGCCATTCTCCCTGACGCGCTTCGCGCCGGCGCGCTGGGTGACCGCACCCGACGACCTCGATTGGCTGCTTCTTGCGCTCGATCTGGCGCCGCATTGGCCGGTGGCGCCGCGCCACGCCATGCGCAGGCGCCGACGCTCGACCTGGGTGGAAATGCGCGCGCAGGAGGTTGTGGAATGGCCGGTGCCGCGCCGGCTGCGGAACCTGATCAAGAGCAAGCGCAAGCCCAGACGCAAGCCCAAGCGGCGGTGACAGAACGATAAGCGCCCGCTATACAGGCGCCCGCTGAAAATGAGGCAAGAACGGGCGCGCAATGAGCTTCAGCTACCGCCGACAATTGATCGTGGAATGGGGCCAGTGCGACCCGGCCGGCATCGTGTTCAATCCCCGTTTTTTTGAAATGTTCGACACCAACACCTGGCTGCTGTTCGATATGGCGCTCGGCGTCAAGCCAGAAGAGCTGACGCAACGTTTCGGAATCATCGGCCTGGCGCTGGTGGACAGCTGGGCTAATTTCCTCAAGCCCGCGAAGTTCGGCGACGTGATCGAGATCACCTCGCGGATATCCGA
>JARRNI010000028.1:0-14770 GCA_037385125.1 Pseudolabrys sp. | reverse complement strand
CTATGACCCCCATCGCGCTCGCCATTGCCCGCAAGGAAGAGGCGCGCACCGCCAAGATCGACCGCAGCAAATACGTATGCGTGCGCACGCTCGATCGCCTGAAAGAATGGATCGCGCGCGCGCACGAGGCGGGCGTGCTGGCGGTCGACACCGAGACGACGAGCCTCGACGCCATGCAGGCCGGCCTGTGCGGCGTCTCGCTGGCGGGCGCGCCCAATGAGGCCTGCTACGTGCCGCTCGCGCACCGCGACGGCGGGTCGGCAGGTGGCTCTGACCTGTTCGCGCCGGAGGCCCGACTGTGCGAAGGCCAGATCCCGGAAGGCCAAGCCTTGGCCGCGCTCAAGCCGCTGCTGGAAGACAGGGCGGTGCTCAAGGTGGCGCAGAACCTGAAATACGACTGGCTGGTGTTCGCCCAGCGCGGCATCTTCATGCAGGGCTGCGACGACACCATGCTGATCTCCTATGTGCTGGACGCCGGCAAGGGCGGCCACGGCATGAACGATCTGGCCAAGCGCTGGCTCAACCACGACACCATTCATTTCCAGCACGTCGCCGGCACCGGCAAGAACCAGGTGAGCTTCGACTGCGTCACCATCGAGAAGGCGACCGAATACGCCGCCGAGGATGCCGACGTCACCTTGCGGCTGTGGTATGCGCTCAAACCCCGGCTCGCCGCCGAGCACGTCACCACCGTCTACGAGACGCTGGAGCGGCCGATGCCGGCGGTGCTGGCGCGCATGGAGCGGCGCGGCATTTCCATCGACCGCCAAGTCTTGTCGCGCCTGTCCGGCGAGTTCGCCCAGGAGCAGGCCGCACTGCAGGACGAGATCCAGAAGCTCGCCGGCGAGCCGCTCTACGCCGGCTCGCCGAAGCAGATCGGCGACATTCTGTTCGGCAAGCTCGGCCTACAGGGCGGCTCGAAGACCAGGACCGGGCAATGGGCGACCGGCGCGCGCGCGCTGGAGGAACTGGCCGAACAAGGTCACGAACTGCCACGCAAGATCCTCGACTGGCGGCAGGTCTCGAAGCTGCGCTCGACCTACGCCGAAGCGCTGCCGACCTACGTCAACCCGGTGACGCATCGCGTGCACACCAGCTACGCGCTGGCCGCCACCTCGACCGGCCGGCTGTCGTCGTCGGAGCCGAACCTGCAGAACATCCCGATCCGCACCGAGGACGGCCGCAAGATCAGGAAAGCCTTCGTCGCCACGCCGGGCATGAAGCTGGTCTCGGCCGACTACTCGCAGATCGAATTGCGCCTGTTGTCGGAAGTGGCCGAGGTACCCACGCTGAGCAAGGCGTTCCGGGACGGGCTCGACATCCACGCCATGACCGCATCGGAAATGTTCGACGTGCCGCTCGACAAGATGACGCCGGAAATCCGCCGCCGCGCCAAGGCGATCAATTTCGGCATCATCTACGGCATCTCGGCCTTCGGCCTGGCAGCCCAGCTCGGCATCGACAAGAACGAGGCCGGCGCCTACATCAAGAAATATTTCGAGCGCTTCCCCGGCATCCGCGACTACATGGACGAGACTAAGGAATACTGCCGCCAGCACGGCTACGTGCTCACGCTGTTCGGGCGCAAGTGCCACTATCCCGAGATCAAGAACCCGAACCCGACCATCCGCGCCTTCAACGAGCGCGCCGCCATCAATGCGCGCCTGCAGGGCACGGCTGCCGACATCATCCGCCGCGCCATGATCCGCATCGAGCCGGAGCTGGAGGCGGCCAAGCTCAACGCGCAGATGCTGCTGCAAGTCCACGACGAATTGATCTTCGAGGTGCCCGAGGACGAGGTAGCCGACACCATCACGCTGGTGAAAGAGGTGATGGAAAGCGCGCCGCACCCGGCGGTGGCGATCAACGTGCCGCTGCGGGTCGACGCCCGCGCCGCCGACAACTGGGACGAGGCGCATTAAACGACGGTCCGCTCGTTGCCGCGCAAGCAAGAATCCAGGGCCAAGCTCTCATAGCAAAATGGGTGCTTCCGGGTCCCCGCTTGCGCGGGAACGAACGGCTGAAATTCAAAGCGCCGCAAAGCACCCGACTTTCCGACAACCCCTTAATGGAACCTTAAACGTACCGCCTTACCGTGCAGGCGGTGCGGCGCGCATGGCCGCCTGTTTGCGTATGCGTGGAATGAGACCGTGGAACGGATCGTCGCCGGCCTCGAAAGAATCGTCCACCACACCTTCCAGGTCCTGCTGTCCGCCGGCTCGCAGTTCTCGCTGACCTCGCTCGCCTGCGCGCTCGTCATCGCGGCGGGCTTCCTCGCCTTCCGCCATTGGAAGCGGCGCGGCCGCTTCAGCCCGCGGCTTCTTCTGCACGCGCTGTTTCCGCGCCGCATCCTGCGCCACGCCTCCACCACTGCCGATTTCGGCTACCTGCTGTTCAACTGGTTCGTCTACGGCGCCATTTTCGGCATGGTCGGCCTGTCGTATCAGTTTCTCACCAACGGCCTGTTGCAGGGGCTGGTCGCCGTGTTCGAGCCGGTGACGCCGTCGGCGCTGCCGGAGCTCGCGCAGCGCGCGACCGTCACGCTGATCCTGTTTCTCGCCTACGATCTCGGCTACTGGATTGACCGCTACGTCAAGCACCGCGTGCCGGTCCTGTGGGAGCTGCACAAGGTGCATCAAAGCGCCGAGGTGCTCACCCCGATCACCACCTTCCACATGCGCCCGCTCGACACCTTCGTGTTCGGCCACATCCTGGCGGTGACGGCGGCGGTCGCCAACGGCCTGATCGCCTATGCCTTCGGCGACAATACCTATCAATACGCGCTGTCGGGCACCAACATCATCCTGGTGAGCTTCATTCATCTCTATGTGCATCTCCAGCACACGCATATCTGGATCGCGTTCCGCGGCGCGCTCGGGCGCATCTTCCTCAGCCCCGCCCACCACCAGATTCGTCACTCGACCAACCCCGACCACTTCAACAAGAGCCTGGGGAGTTGCCTGGCAGTCTGGGACTGGCTGTTCGGCACGCTCTACGTGCCGTCGAAGACGCCCGAGAAGCTCACCGTCGGCGTCGAGCCGGGCTATCCCGACGCACACACCATCACCGGCGAGTTCATTGCGCCGTTCGGCCGCGCCTTCAATGTGATGCTCGGCTGGGTGCGCCGCCGCCCCGAGCCGGCGGCGGAGTCGTCGGGCTAGCCGGCCCGGGAAGCGGACGATCCGCGCCACAGGATCAGTGTGCCCAGGATGCCGGAAATCAGCGATCCGGCGAGCACGCCGAGCTTGAGCAGGGTCTCGTAGCCGGGGTCCAGCCCTTCAAAGGCGAGCGAGCCGATGAACAGGCTCATGGTGAAGCCGATGCCGCAGAGGACGCAGACCCCGAACAGCTGGCGGGATGATGCGCCGGCCGGCACCTTCGCCAAACCCGTCCGGATCATGAGCCAGGAGGTCCCGAACACGCCGGCCGCCTTGCCGACCAAGAGGCCGGCGGCGATGCCGAGGGGGATCGCATTGAGCAGACTGGCCGGCGAGAGTCCCACCAGCGTTACGCCGGCATTGGCAAAGGCGAACATCGGCAGAACCACGAACGCGACCCACGGCTGCAGCCTGTGCTCGAGCGCGCCGGCAAGCGGTGCGCCGTTGCGGTCCTTCATCGGAATCGCCAGCGCCGTCGCCACGCCGGCAAGCGTCGCGTGCACGCCCGACTTCAGAACGCAAACCCAGATCGCCAGACCGACGACCACGTAAATATCCGCGCGGCGGACGCCGGAGCAGTTGAGAACGAACAAACAGGCGATGCCGACCAAAGCCAGAACCAGGGCAATGAGCGACAGGTCGGCAGTGTAGAACACCGCGATTACCACAATGGCGCCGAGGTCGTCGATGATTGCAACGGCGGTCAGAAAAACCTTCAGCGACGTCGGCACGCGCGAGCCAAGCAACATGACGATGCCGAGCGCGAAGGCGATATCGGTTGCCGCGGGAATCGCCCAGCCGCTCAGCGCCACCGCGTCGCCGGCATTGATCAAAGCGTAGATGCCGGCGGGGACCAGCATGCCACCGAGCGCCGCGGCCGCCGGCAGGACCGCCTGGCTGGCCGTCGCCAGCTCACCCTCGACGAATTCGCGTTTGATCTCCAGCCCGACCAGGAAAAAGAACACCGCCATCCAAAGGTCGTTGACCCAAACCACCAGCGGCTTGTGCAGTACCAGAAGTCCGCCGACGTCGACCGTTCCCGGGATGCGGGTGAACTCGGTGTAGAAGTCGCGCCACGGCGAATTGCTGATCGCGAGCGCCGCGATCGTCGCGATGCCGAGCACGACGCCGCCCGCCGCCTCGTGACGGAGAAGCCCGGTGAATGCATCCAACGGCGCCGTCGCAGCCGATTCTTCATTCGTGTGAGCTTCACCAACCATCATGACTTCTCCCGATGCGGCGGCCGCGACCGCCCGCTCTTCATATCGCCGGGAACCCGCGGCCGCCAGGGCAGCTGCCCCTGTTGTTGCCTCGCCTGCCATCCCGCTGCCGGCCGTTTTGACTTCCTCGGCAAACGCGCAAAAATGCCCTGCGAAATTAGGTCGCGGCGGGCCGCGTTGACTCCGGTTGCGCCTTCCTTAAGCGTTCGCGCTCTTTTCGGGGGGATAACGCATCCATGACCGCACACGAAGCGGCCGCGCAAGCTTCGCACGTCTATCTCGGCCTCAACCCGATGTGGGTCTCCACCTGCATCCTGGCCGTCACCTACGCCATCATCATGTCGGAGAAGGTCAACCGCGCCGTGGTCGCGTTGGCCGGCGCCGGCATCATGATCATCGTCGGCGTGCTCAACCAGGAAGAGGCCATCCGCGGCATCGACTGGAACACGCTCGGCCTACTCACCGGCATGATGATCCTGGTGTCGGTGTCGCGCCGTTCCGGCATGTTCGAATACGTGGCGGTGTGGTCGGCGCGCGCGGCGCGCGCCCACCCCGGCTATATCCTGATCCTGCTGCAGGTGGCGACCGCGGTGCTTTCCGCGCTGCTCGACAACGTCACCACCGTGCTGCTGATGGTGCCGGTCACCATCGCCATCACCAACACGCTCAAGGTGCCGGCCTATCCTTACCTGTTCGCCGAGATCATGGCGTCCAATATCGGCGGCACCGCCACGCTGATCGGCGACCCGCCCAACATCATCATCGGCTCGCAGGTCGGCCTCACCTTCAATGATTTCATCTACCACCTCTCCCCGGTCATCGTCATCATCCTGGCGGTGCAGATGGTGATGATCCACCTGATGTGGGGCAAGGACCTGCGCGCGACCGAGGAGGCCGAAGCCGCCGTCATGGCCATGAACCCGGTCGAGGCGATCAAGGATTCGACGCTGCTCAAGCAGGCGCTTTTCATCCTGACCGCAGTGATGCTCGGCTTCGTGCTGGCGCGCGAGCTGCATCTGGAGCCCGCCACCATCGCGCTCACCGGCGCCGCCATCCTCATGCTGCTCGACAACTGGGAGCATCATTCGGAAAAGGCCGCGCACAACATCCACTCCACTTTCGGCGACGTGGAATGGATCACCATCTTCTTCTTCCTCGGCCTGTTCGTGGTGGTGCACGGCGTCGACGTCGGCGGGCTGTTGAACCTGCTCGCCACCAAGCTGGTAGAGACGACCGGCGGCAATCTCGCCGCCACCGGCTACGCAGTGCTATGGGCGTCGGCGCTGTTGTCGGCCATCGTCGACAACATCCCCTTCGTCGCCACCATGATCCCGCTGATCAAGAACGTGGCGCCGGCATTCGGCGGCGCCCAGCACATCGAGCCGCTGTGGTGGTGCCTGTCGCTCGGTGCCTGCCTCGGCGGCAACGGGACTCTTGTGGGCGCCAGCGCCAATCTGACGGTGGCCGGCATTTCCGAGCGCAACGGCGTGCCGTTCCGCTTCCTCACCTACACGCTCTACGCCGCGCCGCTGACCGTCGTCTCCATCGCCATCGCCAACGTCTATGTCTGGTGGCGGTATTTCTAGTTCCGTCACTGCGCGCCGCAGCCTTCCCACCGTCATGCTCAGCCTTGTGTCGGGCATCTAGGTCTTTCGACTAGTAAGATAAGCTTAGGCGTGGGTAGCCGGAACGCGCCCGTCATGACGCGTCACAGCAGTGCCACCTTGACTCCCCGCTCGCCTTGCCGGACTTTCCCGCCCCAATAAACACGGGGGCAGGGGTGCGGAAGGCCGCAAGCACGGCCGGGCGCCCGCGCATTGGTGGAGAGCTCGGCCATGACCGCGCCCGCGGTGTCTCACGTCTATTTCGGCCTCAATCCGATGTGGGTGTCGACCGTCATCCTGGCGGTCACCTACGCCACCATCATGTCGGAGAAGGTCAACCGGGCGATCATCTCGCTAATCGGCGCCGGCTTGATGATCCTGGTCGGTGTGCTCGACCAGCAAGAGGCCATCCGCGGCATCGACTTCAACACCATCGGCCTGCTCACCGGCATGATGATCCTGGTATCGATCTCGCGCCGCTCCGGCATGTTTCAGTATCTGGCGGTCAAGTCGGCGCAGCTTGCGCGCGCGCATCCCGCCGGCATCCTGATCATCCTGCAGCTCACCACCGCGGTGCTGTCCGCCTTCCTCGACAACGTCACCACCGTGCTGCTGATCGTGCCGGTGACGCTCGCCATTTGCAGCACGCTGGAAGTGCCGGCCTATCCATATCTGTTCGCCGAGATCTTCGCCTCCAATATCGGCGGCACTGCCACTTTGATCGGCGACCCGCCCAATATCCTGATCGGCTCGCAGGTCGGACTCAGCTTCAACGACTTCGTGGTCAACCTGACGCCGGTGATCCTGGTGGTGATGGCGGTGCAGGCGCTGATCATCCACCTGCTCTGGGGCAAGGACCTACGCGCCTCGCCCGACGCCGAGGCGCGGGTGATGGCGATGAAGGCCGCCGAATCGATCGAGGACTGGCGGCTGCTCAAGCAGGCGCTCGCCATCCTCACTTTGGTGATGGTCACCTTCGTGCTGGCGCGGCCGCTGCATCTGGAGCCCGCCACCATTGCGCTCTCCGGCGCCGCCGTGCTGATGCTGCTCGACAACTGGTCGCATCACGCAGAGAAGGCCGCCCACAACATCCACACCACATTCGGCGACGTGGAGTGGATCACCATCTTCTTCTTCATCGGCTTGTTTGTGGTGGTGCACGGCGTCGACGTCGGCGGCCTGCTTGGCCTGCTCGCCAACAAGCTGGTGGCGGCGACCGGGGGCCACATGTCGACCGCCGGCTACGCCACCCTGTGGGCGTCGGCCTTCCTGTCGGCGATCGTCGACAACATCCCCTTCGTCGCCACCATGATCCCGCTGATCAAGAACATGGCGCCCGCCTTCGGCGGCGCGGCGCACATCATGCCGCTGTGGTGGTGCCTGTCGCTCGGCGCCTGCCTCGGCGGCAACGGCACCCTGGTTGGCGCCTCCGCCAATCTGACGGTGGCCGGCATTTCCGAACGCAACGGCGTGCCCTTCCGCTTCGTCACCTACACGCTCTATGCGCTGCCGATGATGATCGTCTCGGTGGCGATCTGTAACGCCTATGTCTGGTGGCGCTATTTCGATTCTGAACAGTCGCTCAAAGACTTGTTAGCCATAGGCGGCGCGGTATCCGCGCACCTAACCTCACATTTACCGCCGCCCGCTTTGCTGCCCCGGACCTTGCGCGAGGGGCATTGCAATGGCTTCCGACAGGAAGTGGCTCATCCAGTTTGCGGTCGGCCTGCTCGGCCGCCGCCGCCGCCCATGCCGGCCTATCGCGGACCCGCCATGGCGTTCTGCGTGCGCACCTGCGACGGCCATTACTTTCCGGTGCACGCGCAGCCGGGCTTAAGCGTGGCGCAGGCCTGCCACGCCTTCTGCCCGGCGAGCGAGACGCGCATCTATTCCGCCGGCACGATCGACTACGTGGTGGCGCGCGACGGAAGCCGCTACCGCGATCTGCCCAACGCCTATGCCTATCGCAGGCACCTGGTGGCCGGCTGCACCTGCAACGGCCGCGACGTCTTCGGACTGGCGCATATCGACACGGCCGGCGATCCAACCCTGCAACCAAGGGACGTGGTGGCGACCAAGCACGGCCTCATGGCTTTCACCGGCCGCTCCGACGGCGCGTCCAATTTCACGCCGGCCGCCTCCTATTCGTGCTTCTCTCCGCGTTTGCGCGCGCAACTTTCGGCGCTGCGCGTGACGCCGCCCGACCGCCAGTGGCCCCATTCCACGCCGGTGAGCCTGCCGCGCCTCGATCATTCGCACAGCGCGCAGCGCTGAGTGCGGCGAATGCCGCCGCCGGCCTGCGGCGTTCTGTCCCGCGGCGGCCCGCGCGTCGGAGCAACCACTATTTGCGCAAGATCGGCCTTAAGGCTCCGACTCATTCGCGCTTGACCCGGCGCGCCCCTTGAGCAGATTAATGGCCTGATCCTGAAAAATGCGGAGCGGACGATGCGCAGAACGGCACTGAAGTGGGCGGCGGTCTTGCTCGCGGTCGCGATGGCGGGACCGGCCATGGCCCGCTGCCGCAACACCGGCAGCTTCGCGCGCTGGGTCGCGCAGTTCAAACAGGACGCGATCAAGCAAGGCATCTCGCCGCGGGTGATCGCCGCCGCCTCGCGGGAACTGAGGTTCGACCCGTCGGTGATCCGGCGCGACGAGGGGCAGGCGGTGTTCAACCTTACCTTTCTGCAATTCTCCGACCGGCTGGTGGGCGGGTACCGCATGCCCAAGGGGCGCGCCGCGATGCGGAAGCATGCCCGCACCTTCGCCCGCATCGAGAAGGTCTACGGCGTGCCGGCCCCGGTGCTCACCGCGATGTGGGGGCTGGAAAGCGACTTCGGCGCCATCTTCGGCAAGTTCAAGATTCTGCCCTCGCTCGCCACGCTCGCCTATGACTGCCGGCGCGGTCCGCATTTCCGTCCCGAGCTCATAGACGCGCTGCGCATCATCCAGCGCGGCGACCAGCGGGTCGACGAGATGATCGGCAATTGGGCCGGCGAGTTCGGCGGCATGCAATTCACGCCGACCAACTATATCAAATACGGCGTCGACTTCGACGGCGACGGCCGCGTCGACCTGATCAAGAGCGTGCCCGACACCCTCGCCTCCGCGGCCAATTACCTGAAGCAGATCGGCTGGCGGCGCGGCGAGCCCTGGCTGCAGGAGGTGCGCGTGCCACGGGAGATGCCGTGGCGCGAGGCCGACCTCGAGATCCAGCATACGGTCTCGCAGTGGGTCGCCTGGGGCGTGCGGCCGCGCTGGGGTAAGCTGCCGGCGGGCAACCTGCCGGCTACGCTGATTCTGCCCATGGGCCGGCATGGGCCTGCCTTCCTCGCCTATCCGAATTTCAAGGTCTTCCTCGACTGGAATTCGGCTTTCGTCTATTCCACCACCGTCGCCTATTTCGCCACGCGGCTCGCCGGCGCGCCGGTGGTCGATCACAGCGCGGAAAGAACCGTCCGCCCGCTGAGCACCGCGCAGATGAAGGAATTGCAGCGCCTGCTCAACGAGCGTGGCTACGACGCCGGCAAGGTCGACGGCAAGCTCGGCAGCGGCACCCGCGAAGCGGTGAAGCAGGCGCAGCTCAAGGTCGGCCTGCCCGCCGATTCCTGGCCCACCACGGAACTGCTCGCCAAGCTGGGCGGGGGTTGACCGCAGCATCGTGCCCCGGATCCGGCGCCCGGGACACGTCGACCTAAGCCCTCAACTCACTGTCGAGCTGCTTCATCTGCGCCGGCCCATAGCGTTCGCCGGCGACGGCATCCGTCGGCACCGCCCGCTCGATCGCCGCCAGCTCTTCCGCCGTCAAGCGTAGCTCAAGCCCGGCCAGCGCGTCGGCAAGCTGCGCGCGCGTGCGCGCGCCGATCAGCGGAACGATGTCGTCGCCGCGCGAGCGCAGCCAGGCGAAGGCGAGCTGCGCGATGCTGCCCCCGCGCTTTTTTGCGATTTTCGAGAGCGCCTCGACCAGCGCCCGGTTGCGCACGAAATTCTCAGCCTGGAAACGCGGCATGCGGGCGCGGATCTCGCCCGCGCCCGCGCCGTCGGCAAGCGTCGCGTCGCGGATCAGCCCGCGCGACAACACGCCATAAGCGACCACCGGAATGCCGAGTTCGCGCGTAGCCGGCAGGATGTCGTCCTCGATACCGCGGCTCATGAGCGAATATTCGATCTGCAGGGCCGCGATCGGGTGCAGCCTGGCTGCGCGCCGCAGCGTGCGCGCGTTCACCTCCGACTGGCCGATGGTGCGCACATAGCCGGCCTTGACCAGATCGGCGATGGTGCCGAGCGTGTCCTCGAGCGGCACCATGTGGTCGTAGCGCGCCGGCTGATAGAGGTCGATGTAGTCGGTGTTCAGCCGGCGCAGGCTGTAGCTGAGAAAATTCTTCACCGCCACCGGGCGCAGATCGTAGCCCCGGTAGCTTCCGTCCGGCCCGCGCAACGCGCCGAACTTCACCGACAGGAAGGCGCGCTCGCGCCGCCCGCCTTTGAGCGCCTCGCCGATCAGCATCTCGTTGTGGCCCATGCCGTAGAAGTCGCCGGTGTCGATCAGCGACAGTCCGGCGTCGAGCGCGGCATGAATGGTGGCGATGCTCTCGGCGTCGTCGGGCCGGGCGTAACCGCCCGACATGGCCATGCAACCGAGCCCGGCTGCCGCAATTTGTTCGCCGTTTTTTCCGATCCGGACGGTATTCATTGCGATATCTCAAGGTTCCGGCGCGAAAAATTACCAGAGTTTCCTTGCGCGTCACAGCCGAGCAGCGCCGGTTTTGCGGCGCTCGTCCGTTGATTCATGCGAACCAGGTATTCGCGTGCCGTGGAGGCTTTGCCATGATAGGAATAGTCGCGCCACTGACCATCGCGCTCGGGCTCGTCATTGCCATGCCGCTCGCCGCTGGCACGCAGCAGAAGGGTCCGTAGCAACAGCAACAGCACAAAGGCGGACACGGCAAAGGCGGCGGTCATGCCGCGTCACGTCCGGCCGCGCGCAGCGCGCCGCGTCATCAAGCGCCACGTCGCGCCGCCACGCCGCATCGGGCAGCGCCCCGTCGGGCAGCCACACCGCAGCGAAAAACGCCGCATCGCACCGCCACGCCACATCGCGAAGCGCCGCGCCGCGCTGTCTCGCCGCACCGGGAAGCGCCTGCCACCCGGCGTGCGGTGCGCCCGCACGCGCCTGCGGCGCCACGGCGTGAGGAACGAGCCCATGAGCCGCGGCGAGCGCGGCCGGGCGCGGCCGCCAGACCCAGCGCCGCCGCGCAACGCCACGAACGCGCGCGTCGCCGCGCCGCTACCATAATTACGACCGCCGCGCCTGGCGCCGGGGCGTGCGCGCCGCCTACATCGCCTGGTACGGGCCGGTGTTCTGGCCCTACGCCTATTCCGATATCTTCTATTACGCGTTCTGGCCCTACTGCTACGAGCCGGGCTACTGGGCCCATCTAAGGATGCCCCGTCTCAGACAAGGACTCTTTTGATCGGAGCTCCGACAAGTTTGCGGTCGCAGTCATCTATTTGGCCTGTCATGACGATGCACCCACATCGTCGGCCTTGATGGAATATCCGCAATCAGGCCCCAATCATGCTGCCCGAACTCGACGTTCGATGCGCCCAGGGGGGTCCTGATCCCGGTAGACCGGCTTTGCCATCACTCGATCGAAATGTCCTCGCGTCCGCGGGGCTGCTCAAAGTATCATCGAGAGCCCAAGTTTACTTTTCATGCTGGGACGGTTGCCAACCGCGGTCGGGGCCGAGAGCCGTAGGTGCCGCCGAAGCGGAGCAGTGCCCAGACAATTCGTGCCGTTTTGTTGGCGATGGCCACGGCAGCAACGTTCGCGGGCCTTCTGTCCCGCAGACGGGCAAGCCAGGTCCATTTACGGCCTCTCCATCGCATGATCGACCGACTGCCGTGGATCAGCAGACGGCGAAGATAACCATCACCGCGTTTACTGATACCGCCCAGTTTCTCCGTTCCGCCCGAGGAGCTCTGCCTTGGAACCAGCCCAAGCCACGCTGAGAAATGTCGTCCGGATTTGAAGTGGGATGGATCCCGCGTGGCGGCCACGAGTGCTGTAGCCGTGATGATGCCGACGCCTGGGATAGTCATCAGCCTGCGACAGGCATCGACGCTCGCGGCGACTTTGGCGAGATCGTCATCGATCTCTTGTAATCTAGATTTGATCTCCCGGAGCTGGAGCACCAAGTGCTTCAAGCTTCGTCGAACCAGTGCTGGTATCTTGGCATTCGATTCATCTTCAATGAGGGTTGTCAGGTGGCCTATTTTGTGGGCCCGACTCGGACCAACTATCCCGAATTCAGCGAGGTGTCCCCTGATTGAATTGATCAGTTGTGTGCGCTGACGGACGAGCAACTCTCGGACCCGATGAATCATCAGGACCTGCTGCTGCTCGGATGTCTTGATTGGGACGAACCACATGTTTGGTCGCGTCATTACTTCGCAAATTGCCTCAGCATCAGCCGCATCGTTTTTGTTAGTCTTGACGTAGGGCTTGACGTATTGGGCCGGTATCAGCTTTACCGTATGGCCTAGCGCGGTTAGGAGGCGTCCCCAATGATGGGATCCTGAGCACGCCTCCATTCCAACCGTGCAAGGCGGCAGGCGCCGAAAATATGGCTCGACTTCGTTCCGCCGCAACTTACGTCGTTGAACGACGGCATGAATCTGAAAAACCGACTTAGCTAGGTCCAGCCCGACAAAGTCGATATCCGCGCTCATGAATCCCTCCAGAAGTGAGCTTTGGCCTGCACGACTCTCTGACTCTAGCGAGAGGGGGCATCCATGCCATCATGCCTATGACGACTTTTTCGACAGCCCGTTCTGGGGACCGGTCGGCCCGCCCGACGAATATCTCGCCTACGCGCCGGCGCCCGCCCCCGCGCGCGCCACAGCACGCTGCGTCAGCTCTGCCAGGGGCCCGGCAGCGGCATCACCGCCTGGCCGTTCCGCGAGATCGAGCGCAGCCTCGCCGTCGACCCCGACCAGGAAGCATTGCTCGACGAGGTGCGTGCCGCCGCCAACAGGGCTGCCGAGATTTTCCGGGCTTCGTGCCCGGCGGAAAGCGCCTATCCCCTGACGCCGCCCGGCCGCCTGCGCGCCATGACGGCGCGGCTGCAGGCCACCCTCGACGCCGTGCGCACCGTGCGGCCGCCGCTGGAGCGCTTCTACGATTCGCTGTCCGACGAGCAGCAGGCGCGCTTCAACACGCTCGGCCCCACCAGGCTGGGCCAAAGCCCGGAGGCGCGCGCGGCGCTGCCCGAGAACACCGAAACCTGTGCGCAAGCCATGCCCGGCCTCACCGCGCTGCCGATCGAGCAGATCGACGCGGTGGTCGGGCCGGACGACGCGCAGGAGGCCCTGCTCGACCATCTGGAAGACGCCACCGAACTGGCGGCGTCGATCCTGCAGGCGGCCTGCCCGGACGAAGCGCCGCTTACTCCGCACCCGCCTCGCCGCCATGCAGCGGCGGCTCGAAGCCATGATTGACGCGGCCAACACAGTGCGGCCCGCGCTCGATGACTTCTATGCCTCGCTCTCCCCCGAGCAGAAAGCGCGCTTCAACCGTCTCGGAGGAGAGCTGGCGAAGTCGGGCGGGTAAGCGCGATACTTGCGCAACGAAAAAGGCGGCCTGCGCGGCCGCCTTTTTGCTTTCCGTCACCCTGAGGCGCGAACGCCAACGGGCCCGCGCAAAGCGCGGCCCGATGATAAACCCCGCGCGAGCCTCGAAGGGGATCGGCCCCGTGGTGCCCTACATTCTTCGAGGCGCGCCTCACGGGCGCACCTCGAAGGATGACGAATCGATCACTCCGCCGCGATGCGCACCTCCGGTGCCGCGGCCTTGATGTCCGGCGTCACATGGCTCTCGAACTTGGTGAAGTTCTTCTGGAACATGCCGACCAGCGCGCGCGCCGTCTTGTCGAACTCGGCCTTGTCCTTCCAGGCCTTGTACGGGTTTAACAGATGCGGCTCAACGCCCTTCACCGAAGTCGGTACCGAGAAGCCAAAATAAGGATCGGTGCGATAGTCGGCATCCTTCAGCGAGCCGCTGAGCGCCGCGGTCAATAGCGTGCGCGTCGCCTTGATCGGCATGCGGCGCCCCTCGCCGTACTTGCCGCCGGTCCAGCCGGAATTGACCAGCCAGCAATCGACCTTGTGCTTGCGGATGTACTCCTTCAGCAGGTCGGCATAGACCGACGGATGGCGCGGCAGGAACGGCGCGCCGAAGCAGGTGGAGAATTCCGGCTGCACGCCAACCAAGCCCTTCTCGGTGCCGGCGACCTTCGCCGTATAACCGGAGAGGAAGTGGTACATCGCCTGATTGGGATCGAGCTTGGCGATCGGCGGCATCACACCGAAGGCGTCCGCCGTCAGGAAGATGATATTCTTCGGATGATCGGCGCGGCCGGTGCGCGAGGCGTTCGGGATGAAATCGAGCGGATAGGCCGAGCGCGTGTTCTCCGTCTTGGAGCCGTCGTCGTAGTCGGGCACGCGCGTGTCGAGATCGAAGATCACGTTCTCAAGCACCGCGCCGAATCGGTTGGTGGCTGCCCAGATCTGCGGCTCAGCCTCCTGCGACAGCCGGATGCATTTGGCGTAGCAGCCGCCCTCGAAATTGAAGATGCCGTCCGGACCCCAGCCGTGCTCGTCGTCGCCGATGAGCGTGCGGTGCGGGTCGGCCGACAGCGTCGTCTTGCCGGTGCCGGATAGGCCGAAGAACAGCGCCGAGTCGCCGTCCGGCCCGACATTGGCCGAGCAGTGCATCGGCACCACGTTCTC
>JARRNI010000027.1:0-20131 GCA_037385125.1 Pseudolabrys sp. | reverse complement strand
TGAGGCGCTCGGCATTGCGCGAGGCGATGATGATCTCGGCGCCCTGCGCCTTCGCCATTTCGGCGACGGCGAGACCGATGCCGGACGAGCCCCCGACCACGACGACCTTCTTGTCCTTGAGCATGCGCGCCTCCCCCGAATTCAATTTGCGCGGCACTAAACCATGCCGCCTGCGCGGCAACAACACGCCATGCGTTCAGGAGAGTGAAGCGAAGCCGCGCCGGCGCCGATCAATACGAGCGCCGGAAACGGCGCACCATAAACACCACGTAGACGGCGAACAGTCCGAACGCCAGGCCGAACCAGGTGATAGTGTATTGCAGGTGGTTGTCGGGCAGGTTGACCACCAATTTGCGGGGCTTCGGCCAGCCGCCGGGCGGCACCGGCGACTCCTGCTCGACATAGAACGGCGCCACGTCGCGCCAGTGATGGGCGGCGGCCATGGCCTTGATGTCGCGCAGATACCAGACATTGCCCTTGACGTCGTCGGCAGGCGTGAACATGCCGCGGGTCTCCGGCCAGCGCACGATGCCGACGATGTCGATGGAGCCGTGCGGCGCACCCGAAGCTCGCGTGGCCGGGTCCTTGCGGTCGGACGGCACGAAGCCGCGATCGACGATCACGATGCTGCCGCCGGCCAAGCGGGCCGGGGCGAACACCCAGTAGCCGGGGCCCTTTACGTCGGGACGGAAGGCGGAGCCGGCGGAATAGACCAGCGCCTCCTGTCCGGGCAGGAATTCGGCCGGAAAGCCGACACGACGGAACTCCTCGCGCTGGCGGTCGAGGCTGCCCCATTGCTCGCGCGGTGGCAGATCACCCGGCGGCTGCGATAGCCGCGTGTTCAGGGCGGCGATCAGATTTTCCTTCCAGACCTTGCGGTCGAGCTGCCAGATGCCGAGGCCGACCAGGATGGCGATGCCGACGATGGCGAATACCGTCGGCTCGACAATGCCGCGCGTCTTTGCGCTCACGTCTGTCTTTTCTCCTGCAGGCGGCCTTCCTGCGCCTTGTGATGGTACTGCAGCGCGATCATCAGGCCCTTGATCGGCCGCAGCGGCCCCAGCGTGAACAGCAGGATGAGCGGGATCCACAGCGCGGCGTGCACCCAATAAGGCGGCTGATACATGAACTCGACCACCATGGCGGCGAATACCACGATGAAGCCGCCGAGCAGGATCACGAACACCGCCGGCCCGTCGCCGGAATCGGCGAAGCTGTAATCCAGCCCGCAGTGCTCGCAGCGCGGCTGTAACGTCAGAAAGCCCTGGAAGAGATGCCCCTCGCCGCAGCGCGGACAGCGGCCGCGCAGGCCGCGGCCGATCGGCAGAGGACCGGAAGAAAACTGCTCGCTCATGAAAGCCACCTCAAACGCAAAGGGGGGCGGCGTCGCCGCCCTTCAAGCTCGAGGGTGACGGTCACCCGCCATGCACCACGCCGCCGCCCCACACATATATGCAGGCGAACAGGAACAGCCATACCACGTCGACGAAATGCCAGTACCAGGCGGCGAACTCGAAGCCGAGGTGCTGGGTCGGCGTGAAGTGGCCCCGCATGGCGCGCACGAGGCAGACGATCAGGAAGATCGAGCCGATGATCACATGGGCGCCGTGGAAGCCGGTCGCCATGAAGAAGGCAGCGCCGTACATGTTACCGCTGAAGTGGAAGGCGGCGTGCGAATATTCGTAGGCCTGACAGGCGGTGAAGGAGAGACCGAGCAGGATGGTGAGCGCGAGGCCCCATTTCAGTCCCTGCCGGTCGTTCTCGAGCAGCGAGTGATGCGCCCAGGTCACCGTGGTGCCGGAGGTGAGCAGGATCAGCGTGTTCAACAGCGGCAGGTGCCAGGGATTGAAGGTCTCGATGCCCTTGGGCGGCCACACGCCGCCGGTGAAGGCGACGCGGGCGATTTCCTGCGCCTCGTTGGGAAACAGCGCGGTGTTGAAATAGGCCCAGAACCAGGCGACGAAGAACATCACCTCGGAGGCGATGAATAGGATCATGCCGTAGCGATGCGATATCTGCACCACGCGGGTATGGAAGCCCTGGTACTGCGCCTCACGGATGACGTCGCGCCACCAGCCGATGAAGGTGTAGAGGATGCCCAGCGCGCCGAGCCCGAAGACATAGGGCGCGGCGCCAAAGAGGTGGTGCATCCAGCTGATTGCACCGACCGCGGTGATGAAGGCGGATATGGAACCGATGGCCGGCCACGGGCTCGGATCGACCAAGTGGTAGTCGTGATGTTTAGCGTGGGCGTCGGCCATCTTTGTCGTCTCCGTTGCAGTCTCCGCGGGCGCGCCGAGCGCCCCCCGTTTATCCCCGTTAAAGCTTGTTGGCGTTTCGGTCGGTTGCCTGCACCAGCGGGCCCGCGCGCTCGGGCAGCCGGTAGAAGGTATAGGACAGCGTGATGGTGTTGAGGGCGTCGTGCTCGCGATCCTCGGCGATCGAAGGATCGACGTAGAACGCAACCTCCATCTCGCGGGTCTCACCCGGCCGCAGGGTCTGCTTGGTGAAGCAGAAGCAGTTGATCTTGGTGAAATAGGCGCCGACGGTGGGCGGCGAGACGTTGTAGGAGGCTTGCGCCGCTATTTCGCGGGCGGCGCGGTTGATCACCTTGTAGCGCACCGTCGCCACCTCGCCGATGCGATGCTTAATCACGTTCTGCTCCGGCACGAATTTCCAGGGCAGCCCAGGCGCGACGTTGGAATCGAAACGCACCGCCACCGTGCGGTCGAGCACCCGGCCCGGCGCCTGCGCCGCCACCTGCGGCGTCCCGGCAAAGCCGGTGGTGCGGCAGAACCAGTTGTACAGCGGCACCGCGGCGAAGGCCGCGCCCACCATGCAGGCGACGAACGCCCCGCAGGCGGCGGCGACCAGCATATCGCGCCGCAGCAGCCGCTTGTCGTGGTGGGGGACGGGTGCGCTCATGGGGTGCTCATATAGGGCGGATCAGGACGCCCGGTCCTTTCACCAGGGTCATCACATAGAACAGGATAACCAGGGCGGCCAGCGCCAACGCGATGGCGATCGAGCGCGAGCGGCGCGCGCGCTTCTGCGCCTCCGTGAGCACGATGCCCTCGTCCTTGTCGCGATCGTTCATAGCGACACCGGCACTCACGCCGCCAACCGGGCCAGCAGCCCGCCCCAACCCCGCTCGGCCAGCAGCACGGCGAACAGCAAGAAAAGGTAAAGGATCGAAAACGCGAAAAGCTGCTTGCTGGCGCGGTCGTCCGGCCGGCGCTCGCAGAGCACCTGCCAGGCCAGCACCATCATGATCGCGCCGGCGACCAGCGCCGTCGCCCCGTAGAGTGGCCCGGCAAAACCCAGCACCCAGGGAGCCACGCCAAGCGGCGTCAGGATCATGGTGTATCGCAAGATCTGGCGGCGCGCGTTCACGTCGCCAGCCACCACCGGCAGCATGGGGATGCCGGCGCGGCGGTAGTCGTCGGACTTGTAGAGCGCCAGCGCCCAGAAATGCGGCGGCGTCCAGAAGAAGATGATGGCGAACAGCAGGATCGGCTCGAGCGAGACTGAGCCGGTCACCGCCGCCCAGCCGATCATGGGCGGGAAGGCGCCGGCGGCGCCGCCGATCACGATGTTCTGCGGCGTCGCCCGCTTAAGCCAGGCGGTGTAGATCACCACATAGAAGAAGATGGTGAAGGCGAGCAGCGCGGCGGCCAGCACGTTCACCAGCAGCCCCAGCGTCACCACCGAGAAGCCGGAAAGCGTCAGCCCGAAGGCCAGCGCCTCGCCCGGCTTGACACGACCGACCGGAACCGGGCGGCGCGACGTGCGGACCATCTGCGCGTCGATATCCGCGTCGTACCACATGTTGAGCGCGCCGGCCGCGCCGGCGCCCACCGCGATGCACAGCAACGCGGTGAATCCAGTCATCGGATGGATTGTGCCTGGCGCCACCGCCAGGCCGACAAGCGCGGTGAACACCACCAGCGACATCACCCGCGGCTTCAGCAGCGCGATGTAGTCGCCGACAGTCGCAAGGCTGGGCTCGGCCAAGCCGAGCCCGCTTGCGGCAGCGCTCGCGCCGCGGAGGTCTGCGCCTTCACTGACAAGCGACATGGGTTACGCCGGTTGAGCCCTTATTGAATGCGCGGCAGCGTCTCGTACTGGTGGAACGGCGGCGGCGAAGGCAGCGTCCATTCCAGCGTAGTGGCGCCCACGCCCCACGGATTGTCGCCGGCCACCCGCTTCTTCATGAAGGCCTCCACCATGCCGAACAAGAAAATCAGCACGGAGAAGCCTGCGATGTAGGAGCCGATCGAGGAGATCTCGTTCCAGCCGTGGAAAGCAGCCGGATAGTCGACGGTGCGGCGGGGCATGCCGGCGAGGCCGAGGAAGTGCATCGGGAAGAAGATGATGTTCACGCCGATGAACGTGACCCAGAAGTGCAGCTTGCCGATGGTCTCGTTGTACATGTAGCCGGTGATCTTCGGGAACCAGTAGTACCAGCCGGCGAAGATGGCGAACACGGCGCCCAGCGACAGCACGTAGTGGAAGTGCGCGATCACGTAGTAGGTGTCGTGCAGCACGCGGTCGACGCCGGCATTGGCCAGCACCACGCCGGTGACGCCGCCGATGGTGAACAGGAAGATGAAGCCGAGCGCCCACAGCATGGGGGTGCGGAACTCGATCGACCCGCCCCACATGGTGGCGATCCAGGAGAAGATCTTCACGCCGGTCGGCACTGCGATCACCATAGTGGCCGCGATGAAGTAGGCCTGCGCACCGGTCGACAGGCCGACCGTGTACATGTGGTGCGCCCACACCACGAAGCCGATGCCGCCGATGGCGACCATGGCATAGGCCATGCCGAGATAGCCGAACACCGGCTTCTTCGAGAAGGTCGACACGATCTGGCTGATCATGCCGAAGCCGGGCAGGATCAGGATGTAGACTTCCGGATGGCCGAAGAACCAGAACAGGTGCTGGAACAGCAGCGGGTCGCCGCCGCCGGCCGGATCGAAGAAGGTGGTGCCGAAGTTGCGGTCGGTCAGCAGCATGGTGATGCCGCCCGCCAGCACCGGCAGCGACAACAGCAGCAGGAACACCGTCACCAGGATCGACCACACGAACAGCGGCATCTTATGCAGCGTCATGCCGGGCGCGCGCATGTTGAAGATCGTGGTGATGAAGTTGATGGCGCCGAGAATCGAGGAGGCGCCTGCCAAGTGCAGCGACAGGATCACGAAGTCGACGGCGGGCCCCGGATGCCCCGTGGTTGATAATGGCGCGTAGAGCGTCCAGCCGGTGCCGGCGCCGTCGGTGCCCGGCTCACCGCCCATGAACATCGACATGATCAGCAGCGCGAACGAGGCGGGCAGCAGCCAGAACGAGATGTTGTTCATGCGCGGGAAGGCCATGTCCGGCGCGCCGATCATCAGCGGCACCATCCAGTTGCCGAAGCCTCCGATCATGGCCGGCATGACCATGAAGAAGATCATGATCAGGCCGTGCGCGGTAGCGAACACGTTGTATTCGTGCGGGCTCGGGAAGAACTGGATGCCCGGATTCTGAAGCTCCATGCGGATCGCGATCGACAGCAGGCCACCGATGATGCCCGCCATGATCGCGAACACGAGGTACATCGTGCCGATGTCTTTGTGGTTCGTGGAGTAGACGAAGCGCCGCCATCCGGTCGGATGATGTTCGTGGGCCTCGCCCGCGCCGTGTGCCGCTACATTGCTCGCCATCGTTATCGTCCCTCGACTCTTGTCCTTGCCGGCCGCATTATATTCAAATTTTTATATGTGTCATTCCAGCGGCGCCGCCGAAGCGACCGCCGTCGGCTGGGTGACGTCCTCGGTGGAGGCATATTTCTTCTTCGCCTGGGCGAGCCAGGCCATGTACTGCTTCTCGGTCACCACGTGGATCGCGATCGGCATGAAGGCGTGGTCGCGGCCGCAAAGCTGCGAGCACTGGCCATAATACATGCCGGTATGCTCGGCCTTGAACCAGGTCTCGTTCATACGGCCCGGAATGGCGTCGATCTTGATGCCGAACGAGGGCACGGAGAACGAGTGGATGACATCAGCGCCGGTGACCAGCACCCGCACCACCTTGTTCACCGGCACCACCATGTCGTTGTCGACGGCGAGCAGGCGCGGCTGGCCGGCCTTGAGGTCCTTGTCCTGAAGCATCAACGAACTGAACTCGAATTTCTGGTCCGGATAACTGTAGGACCAATACCACTGATGGCCGATAGCCTTCACCGTGATGTCGGCCTTCGGAATCTTCAGCTCGTAGAACAGCAGGCGGAACGAGGGCACGGCGATCGCCACCAGGATCAGCACGGGCACCACCGTCCAGATCACCTCGATCATGGTGTTGTGGGTGGTACGGGAGGGCACCGGATTGCTGCGCGAATTGAAGCGCACGATCACGATCACCAGCAGGCTCAGCACGAACAGCGCGATCGCCCCGATGATCCACAGCAAGAAATCGTGAAACCAGATGATGTCGTCCATCACAGGCGTCGCGCCCGGCTGCAGGGCAATCTCCCACGGCTTCGGTTGACCAGTCGCCGGCGTCGTCGCCAACGCGGCGCCTCCCCCGGCAAGAACGGTCACACCCGCCGTGACCACGAATGCGATCAACCGCTTGACCAACGACATATTTCTTGCGCTCCCTCGACGAGAAACGGCCTTGGATCCAAGGCCCCCATTATTCTTGCCGGCCACCGCAGATGCGACGCTCGACGCGGCCCCGCGGAGCACGGCGGTTGCCACGGGCGTGGCAGTTTTGGCTGTCGTGCGGCGGGCCGGGGGGAAATCCCGGCTTCTCAAACCACAATTCCGTTCCTGCCGCAATGCGCCTTGACGCCGTAGCGCTGCGACAAACCGCATACCCCCTTGGCGGGCGCGGACGCCGCATTTACGCCATGGGAAGAGCGTCTTGGAGGGGCCTGTCCACGGCTGGCGTATCCTCCGCCCCGCCTTGACGGTGGCGCCCCGGCGGCGGAACTAAAGTGCATGGGCGCGTCAAGCGATTCGTCGCCAACCAGCGCGGCCGGAAGCGGCCGGTCGCATGCCGAGGGATTGAATCATGGGCATTTTCGGGCACGGTGGGCAGGCCCTTCGACGCCGGGCAGGGCCGGCAGCGCTGGCGCTGATGGCGGCGCTGGTCCTCGTCCCGGCCCAACGGGCCGCCGCCCAAGGCGCCGTCAAATCGGTGCACAAGGACTGGCAGATCCGCTGCGACACGCCGCCGGGCGCCAAATCGGAGCAATGTGCGCTGATTCAGAGCGTGACCGCGGAGGACCGCGCCAATGTCGGCCTGACCGTAATCGTGCTCAAGACCGCCGACAAGAAGAGCCGGCTGATGCGGGTGGTGGCGCCGCTCGGCGTGCTGCTGCCCTCCGGCCTCGGGCTCAAGATCGACAATGTCGACATCGGCCGCGCCGGCTTCGTGCGCTGCCTGCCCAACGGCTGCATCGCCGAGGTCGTCATGGACGACAAGCTGCTCAAAAAGCTGCGCAACGGCAAGACCGCGACATTCATCATCTTCCAGACGCCGGAGGAAGGCATCGGCTTCCCCATGAGCCTGGCCGGCTTCAAGGAAGGCTACGACGCGCTGCCATAGAGGCGGGCGCGACCCAAGCAGGCAACGGAACCGTGAGCGGCATCGCCGCCCAAGATGCCCGCAGCCGGCGCCTCGCCCGCCCAACCGATCGCTCGCATAATCGATTTCGACACCCTATTTGTTGGTGCATGGGCCCCCAGGCAGGAGGCAAGACATGGACGAAAACATTTCCTCCCTCATCGACCGCGCCGGCCTCGACAAGGACAAGGTTGCAGGCATTATCCGGCGCGGGCTCGACGGCGCCGACGACGGCGAATTGTTCCTCGAATACAAGCAGGCCGAGATGCTGGTGTTCGACAACGGGCGCCTGAAGCAAGCGACCTACGACACCGCCCAAGGCTTCGGGCTCAGGGCCGTGAAGGACGAGGCGGTCGGCTATGCCCACGCCTCCGACCTGTCGGAAGCCGCGCTCGCCCGCGCGGCGGAAGCGGTGCGCGCCGTCAAGGGCGGTTACAACGGCAGCTATGCGGACGCCCCCGGCCGCACCAACCGCAAGCTCTATGGCGACGAAAACCCGCTAGGGGAGCCTGCCTTCGACGCCAAGGTGAAGCTGCTGGCCGAAATCGATGGCTATGCCCGCGCTAAGGACCCGCGCGTGCGCCAGGTGTCGGCCAGTCTCGGCGCCACCTGGCAGGTGGTCGAGATCCTGCGCGCCGACGGCTCGACCTATCGCGATATCCGCCCGCTGGTGCGTCTCAACGTGACCGTGGTCGCCGGCGACGGCGACCGTCAGGAATTGGGCTCTTACGGCTACGGCGGGCGCGAGGGCTACGAACGCTTCATCACGCCGGACGCCTGGCACGGTGCGGTGGACGAGGCGGTGCGGCAGGCGCTGGTCAATCTCGATGCGGTGCCGGCCCCGGCCGGCGAGATGGACGTGGTGCTCGGTTCCGGCTGGCCGGGCGTGATGCTGCATGAAGCGGTGGGCCACGGGCTCGAAGGCGACTTCAACCGCAAGCAGACGAGCGCCTTCGCCGGATTGATGGGCCAGCAGGTGGCGGCTAAGGGCGTCACCGTGGTCGACGACGGCACCATGCAGGCGCGGCGCGGCTCGCTCTCCATCGACGACGAAGGCACGCCGTCGGGCCGCACCGTGCTGATCGAGGACGGCATCCTGGTCGGCTACATGCAGGACCGGCAGAACGCGCGGCTGATGAAGATGAAGCCGACCGGCAACGGCCGGCGCGAAAGCCACGCCCACGTACCGATGCCGCGCATGACCAACACCTACATGCTGGCGGGCCAGCACGATCCCAAGGAGATCATCGCCTCGGTGAAGAACGGGCTCTATGCGGTGAGCTTCGGCGGCGGCCAGGTCGACATCACCTCGGGCAAATACGTGTTCCAGTGCACCGAGGCCTACAAGATCGAGAACGGCAAGGTGACCGCGCCGGTGAAGGGCGCCATGCTGATCGGCAACGGCCCCACCGACCTCAACCGCATCACCATGATCGGCAACGACTTCGCGCTCGATCCGGGCATCGGCACCTGCGGCAAGAACGGCCAGGGCGTGCCGGTGGGCGTCGGCCAGCCGTCCCTGCGCATGGACCGCATCACCGTCGGAGGGACCGCCTGATGGCCACGACCGAACGCAACCCGGCGGGGCCCGAAGAGGCTTCGCCGCTGCGGCGCTGGGGCAAGACCGCCCTCGATCTCATCGCCGTGGTGCTGGTGGTGATGGCGGCCAAGAGCGCGATCGCCGAGCCGTTCTACGTGCCTTCGGGCTCGATGGAGCCGACGCTGCTGATCGGCGACGAACTGCTGGCGACCAAATACAATTACGGCTACAGCACCGCCTCGCTGCCCTCATTTCTCGATCTGCCAATCAGCGGACGGGTTTTCGCCGCGCTGCCCAAGCGCGGCGACGTGGTGGTGTTCCGCTGGCCGGGCAATCCGGCGCAGGTGTGGGTAAAGCGGGTGATCGGCCTGCCCGGCGACCGCATCGCCATGCGCGACGGCCAGGTCTGGATCAACGGCAAGCCGGTGCCGCTGACGCGGGATGGCATCGGACGGGTGGAAAGCGAAAACGGCGCCCGCTCGCCCGCGCACCGCTTCATCGAGACGCTGCCCAATGGCCGCAAGCACCTGATCTTCAAGCTGGTGCCGAGCGAGCCGCTCGATAACATGCCGACGGTGACGGTGCCGGCCGGCCACCTGTTCGTGATGGGCGACAATCGCGACAATTCGGCCGACAGCCGGGTACCGGTGCGCGACGGCGGCGTCGGCATGCTGCCGGTGAACAATCTGGTCGGGCGCGTGGATGCGATCATCGGCTCCTGGGACCTGGGCATGGAAAGCCGGCCGATCTGGACCTGGCCGTCGGGCCTGCGGCTGTCGCGGTTTTTCACCGAGGTACATTGAAATCCCGCCGCCTTGTCCCGGCCGGTCGCGCGGCCTGGTCTTGCGCGCAATGCGAGGACGATCACCGCATAAAAAAATCGGTACCGAAAAGAATGTGCCCGCCGGTGGGGCCGGCGGGCGCTGACCCGGCCCGCGAGAGGGGATGTTCGCGGGGCTTCGGATCGCGGCCGATGAGAGGGGTCGGCCGTTTTTATGGCGCATGATCTTTTCCGAAAACCGGTTCCCACTTTTCGGGATCATGCGCTGGGCTGAGACTCAGATCAGATAGCGCGGCAGACGGTTGGCCGGCGGCCGCCGGAATGCCTCCTCCTCATCGGCCGGCGGCAAGGCGGGAGTCGCCTTGCGGCTGCGGCGTCGCTCGTTCACGCGCTCGCTGAGCAGCAGAGTCGGGTCTTCCCAGAACGAGGTGGAAAACGCGTCCTGCAAATCGGCGCGGGTGAGGCCGATGTCGGCCAGCATATGGCGGTCGAGACCGGCCAGGGCGGTCGCCGCGCGCCGGTGGCGCCGGGCGCGGGCGACGTGCTTGAGCCAGCGCGTGACGAAAGCCAAGAGGCTGAGGAAGGCACGCACCAAGGCGCCGGCGGCGACGGGAACAATGGGGACGTTTGTGCTCATATCTGTCTCCTGCCATTCGCGGCTGCGAGGGCGTACTTGGCCCGCAAGCCGGGCGCCGGAGACACCCGAAATCCCCACCCGAATTCTCCGTCGCGCGGACGGTATTGCACTGCGGGGATTGATTAGTGAAACGAATGTTTCTAATCTGATCGATCAGGAGTTTTGATGCGGACGTCATTTCGGTACCACGCACAAGCGCGGTGCCCGGAATGCGGGGCCAGGAACCTCGGCCTGCCGTGCCGCTCTGGATTCCGGTTTCGCTCGCCATAGCGCGTCGAAGACGCGCGCTTATGGCTCGCGCCCGGGATGCCCGGAAAGGAGTGCACCATGACCGCGCTGCTCGACATCGACCAACTGCGCACCTTCATCGCGATCGCCGAGACCGGCAGTTTCACCAAGGCGGCCGAGGTGGTCCATAAGACCCAGTCGGCGGTGTCGATGCAGATGAAGCGGCTGGAGGAGCGCATCGAGCGGCCGATCTTCACGCGCGACGGCCGCGCCTCCAAGCTGACCGAGGACGGCGCCCGGCTGCTCGACTACGCGCGCCGGCTGGTCAAGCTGAACGTCGAGACCGTGGCCGCGTTTTCCGACGGGGCGCTGTCGGGCCGCGTGCGGCTCGGTGTGCCGGACGACTACGCCGACCGCTACCTGCCCGAGATCATGGCGCGGTTTGCGCGCACCTATCCGAGCGTGGAGCTGACCGTGATCTGCGAGCCGACGGTCGACCTGCTCAAGCGCATCGATAACAACGAGGTCGATCTCGCCATCGTCACCAATTGCGAATCGAAGCGCGCCTCGGAGACGTTCCGGCGCGAGCGGCTCTTGTGGGTGACGTCGAACCGGCACGCGATCCATCTGGAGCCACGGCTGCCGCTGGCGCTTGGGCGGCCGAGCTGCATCTGGCGGCGCACCGCCATCGAGCGGCTGGAGTCGATCGGGCGACCCTATCGCCTGCTCTATTCAAGCTCCAATGCCGGCGCGGTAGCGGCCGCCGTACTCGCCGGCCTCGCGGTGTCGGTGCTGCCGGAATCGGGCTTGCGTCCCGGCATGCGCGTGCTGACGGCGGCGGAAGGATTTCCCGAACTATCCACCTGCCGGGTCGGGCTGGTGCGCAACGCGCATGAATCCTCGGCACTGGCGGACGCGCTGGCCGAGCACATCATCTCCTCGCTCGACAATCTGTCGGAAGCCGTGCAGGCGGCGGAGTGACTGGCCTCATGCTGAGGAGCCGCGCGATAGCGCGGCGTCTCGAAGCATGTGGCCGCCTCATCCTTCGAGACGCGGGCGACGCCCGCTCTTCAGGATGAGGCGAATCAATACGCGTATTCCTCGTAGATCGGATCGACCGTGCCGCCCCATTCGCCGTGGAATTTCTCGAGCAGCACCTCCGCCGGCGTGATGCCGTGCGCGACCGATTCCTCCAGCGGGCGCAGATAGCGCGTCTCGTCGCGGCCGTTGTGGTCGAGACGGGCGCGGCGGGCAAGCCCGCGCGCGGCGAGCCGCAGCGTCTCCTGCGCCAGCGTGAGCACGTTGCGATTGCCGATCTCGGCGCGGAAGCCGAGATTCGGCACATCGTCGCGCAGCTTCTGGCGCTGCTCGGCGGTCCACAGCCTGACCATGTCCCAGCAAGCGTCGAGCGCCTCGTCGTCATAGAGCAGCCCGACCCAGTAGGCGGTGAGCGACGGCAGCCGGCGCCATGGGCCGCCGTCGGCGCCGCGCATTTCCAGGTAACGCTTGAGCCGCACCTCAGGGAAGATGGTGGAGAGGTGATTGGCCCAGTCGGAAATGGTCGGCCGCTCGCCCGGCAGCTCCTCGAGCTTGCCGGCGAAGAAATCGCGGAACGACTTGCCGGCGACGTCGATATACTGGTCGCCGCGCTTGATGAAATACATCGGCACGTCGAGCGCGTAGTCGACCCAGCGCTCGAAGCCCATCCCGTCCTCGAACGCCCAGGGCAGCATGCCGGAGCGGTCGGCGTCGGTGTCGGTCCAGATCTGCGAGCGCATTGACAGGAAGCCGTTAGGCTTGCCGTCGGTGAAGGGCGAGTTGGCGAAAAGCGCGGTGGCGACCGGCTGCAGCGCCAGCGACACGCGCAGCTTCTTCACCATGTCGGCCTCGTCGGAGAAGTCGAGGTTCGATTGCACCGTGCAGGTGCGGTACATCATGTCGAGGCCGAGCGTGCCCACCTTCGGCATATAGGCGGTCATGATCTTGTAGCGGCCCTTGGGCATGACCGGCATGTCGGCGCGCCGCCAGTTCGGCGTCATGCCGAGCCCGAGGAATCCGATGCCGAGCGGTTTGGCCACCTCGCGCAGCTGCGCCAGATGCGCCATCAGCTCGGCCGCGGTCTGGTGCACGTTCTCGAGCGGCGCGCCGGACAGTTCGAACTGGCCGCCTGGCTCCAGGGAAATCGCGCCGCCATGGGTGACGTCGAACATGCCGATGATATTGTCGCCCTCCATGATCGGCTCCCAGCCGAGCAGGTGCTGCATGCCGTCGAGCAGCGAGCGGATCGAGCGGCGGCCGGCATAGGGCACCGGCCGGTGATCTTCCACCGTGAAGGCGAATTTCTCGTGCTCGGTGCCGACCAGGAAGTTCTCCCGCGGCGTGCAGCCGGCTTCGAGCCAGGCGACGAGTTCGTCGCGCGTCTCGACCGGGGTCATATCGATCTGGTCACGAGCCATGCAGGGAGTTCCGGCAGGAAGGGCCGCGACCATAAACATGGGAGCCGGGAAAGGGCAATGTAACTGCCCTATGTCATTCCGGAACGGACTGAAGGGCCACACCTGGAATCCAGGGGCAGACATCGAGTTTCTTCGCTCTGGATTCGGGGCTCGCTCGCGGCGTTTACCACCGGGCCGCGCATCGCGCCGACTACAGATGCTGATCTGCATTGGCCGCCAGACTAGGAATTTACCCACCACAAGTTCCCACTTTGTTCTTTCGCAACCACCCGCCATGATTTATGGATGATCCGCCATGCCGCAGTTCTCGCCCGCCCAGGATCAAGCGCTGAAGGCCGTCGCCGACTGGCTGAAGGCCAAGCCGGGCACGAATGGCACGCCGCAGGTGTTCCACCTGTTCGGCTATGCCGGCACCGGTAAGACCACCCTCGCCCGCCACCTCGCCGACGAGGCGGACGGCGAGGTCAAATTCGCTGCCTTCACCGGCAAGGCGGCGAGCGTAATGCGCGGCAAGGGCTGCCGCGGTGCCTCCACCATCCACCGGCTGATCTACCGCGCACGCGAGAGCGGCGAGGAAATCCCGAGCTTCGACCTGTGGGACGAAGCGCCGGCCTCCAAGGCCGAGCTGATCGTCATCGACGAATGCTCGATGGTGGACGCCGAGCTTGGCCGCGACCTGCTGTCGTTCGGCGTGCCGGTGCTGGTGCTGGGCGATCCGGCGCAGCTGCCGCCGATCGCCGGCGGCGGCTTCTTCACCGAGGCCGACCCCGACGTGATGCTCACCGAAGTGCACCGGCAGGCGCAGGACGATCCGATCGTGCGGCTGTCGATGGACATCCGCGCCGGCGAGTACCTTGAGCCCGGCCGCTACGGCGAAACGAAAGTGGTGCGCAAGGGCGATCTCGATCCGCAGCGCGTGCTCGACGCCGACCAGGTGCTGGTCGGCCGCAACGCCACACGGCGCGCCTACAACAACCGCATGCGGGAACGCCGCGGCTTCGACGACGAAATGCCGGCGGCGGGCGACAAGCTCGTTTGTCTGCGCAACAACCGCAAGAAGGGCCTGTTCAACGGGGCCTTATGGACCGTGAAGGAGCGCTCGCGGCGCAAGGGTGGCGCCAAGGCCGGCATCATGTCGATGCAGCTCCTGCCCGACGACGAGACGGCGACGCGCGGGGTGAAGGTGTCGGTCAGGCCCGAATGCTTCACCGGCGGCATCGAGCAACTCGAATGGCAGCGGCGCAAACCCTACGACGAGTTCGACTACGGTTATGTGCTCACCGTGCACAAGGCGCAGGGCTCGCAATGGGACGACGTGGTGCTGTGTCGTCCGTTAAGAAGCCGATTTGAGCGCTGATTGAGCTGTAAGGGTCTGTCGCAGCAAGATCAGGATCAAGCTCAGCAAAGCTCTCAGCCAGGCGAGAACGAGGCGGAGGTTGTGACCGACTGCGCTGAGGATGGCGTTGGCATCATCGCCGGCATAACCCTTGAGGTGGCAGCGGCCGAGATGACCGTCGGTCTTCAGGTGACCGATCGCGGACCGGCGGCGTAGCTCGCGCTTGATGACGCCGAACACGCCGCGCCTCTGGCCCGAGATGAAGACGCGGCGCGGGTTCTCGGTGTCATGGCCGCGATATCCCTTGTCGACGTAGGCGCGCTCGATGGCGCAGCCGGTGAGCTTCTCGGTCGCCTTAATAACGGCGCCAAGTGTGTGGCCGTCGTAGGGATTGCCCGGGAGCGCCGTCGCGTGCAGCACGAACTGGCCACCGGGCGCGCGGGCATTGGTGGTTACGATCGAGGCTTTCACGCCGAACTCGTAAGGTGCGCTGGCCTTACCCTTGCCGATGCATTCGACCTCCGGGGCATGGAAGGAGTAGAGCTCCCATCCGCGCTGACGCTGTTGCTGCGAACGGATCTGGCTGGCCTTCGTCAGCGCAAAGCGGCCGCGCCTATCTATTGAAAACACCGGATTTTCCGGGCACCCAGAGAAGAACTTTGTAGCGCCTTTTGTAGCGCGTTGGAAGCCGCGCGAGGCAATACAGCCTAAAGCCGCCACACACTTAGATTGGCTGGGGTTCCTAGGTCCCCAGCCACCTCCCCCGCGGTTCGGTCTGCCAGAGCGGTAAGGCGGGAGAGCATTGCCTCAAGAGCTGACCACCCGCTCGACACCGTCGCTGCTCTGCACCCAACGCAAGGCGCCGCCGCACAGCAGGTAATTGATGTGCGCCTGCGCCTCGCTGAAGGCGAAGCTCATCTGCTGCGGATCGAGCGCCTTCGGAAACAGCACGGGGACGAGCTCGGCGGCAGAATGCGCCTCCTGCCGACAGGCCTGCAGGATGAGATTGCAGCGCGTCGAGTGATGCTCGATCAACTGGTCGATGCGCGCGTGCAAGCCATAGAACGCAAGCTGATGGCCGGGCAGCACCAGCGCGTCCGCCCCCACCTCTCGCTTGAGCGATCGCAGCGAGCGCAGATAGAGGCCGAGCGGGTCGCCGAACGGATCGACCGCCCACACGCTGACATTCGGGCTGATCTTGGCCAGCACCTGGTCCGCCGCCAGGAAGAGACTGTCCCCTTGGGCATAGAGCATGATCTGCTCCGGCGCGTGCCCATCGCCCGACAGAACGCAAAATTCGCGTCCGCCGATTGTCAGCCTGTCGCCGTCGACAATCCGCCTGAAAGTGGGCGGCAGTTCCGACACCAAGCGCAGATAGGCGTGCCCTTGCGTCATCACCAAGTCGGCCACCGCGGGATCGAGCCCGTGCCGCAGGTAGAATTCTCGATAGGGCGCCGCCTCCAGCGCACCCGGCCGCAGCGATATATTGATGCAGTTGAGATAAGTGGTCTGGCTCGTATAGAGCGGCAGATCAAAGCGCTTGCACAGCCAGCCGGCAAGACCGATGTGGTCGGGATGGAAATGGGTGACGATCATCTTGGTCAATGACCGCCCCTTGAGGAGCTTGCCGAAGAGGTGCTCCCAGACCTGCCGGGTGGCGCCGTTGTCGAGGCCGGTGTCCACAACGGCCCAGCCGCCGTCGTCTTCGATCAGGTAGACGTTGACGTGATCGAGCCGAAAGGGAAGCGGGATTCGCGCCCATAGAATACCGGCAGCGATCTCGACCGGTTCGCTGGGTGCCGGCGGCTCCGCGCGGGGAAAACGCAGCGCGGCAGTTTCAGCTCGTTCTGGCAATCGACGCCTCTTTCACTCGCGCAAGGCACACCGAGCCGGCGACGCCGACGTCCGCCGAAATCAGTGGAGGGTCGCAGGACGGCGCCACGCGGCCGTGCCAAAGCAATAGGCCCGATCAGGTCCGATGCACAACGGGCGGAAACCTGCCCGGTCGCGCGGCGCGCCGCAGGCGACCGGGGCGCGGCCCGGCCCTTTTTGGCGGCCTCGCTGGCCCGGCCCGTCGCATCCAGGGCGTGTTTCCCGCCGGTTTTCCGGCAAAACCGCACAAGATCTATGTGTCACCGGCAAGGCAGGCTTGCCCCTCCTGGCGATGTGGAGTAGTCCCTCCCCATCAGTCCATATCGCGAGTCCCAATCGCGGATCGCGAACAATCAAGCCGGCCGGTGGTCCCTGCTCCGCGCGACGCGCCCGCGCCGGCCGTGCCTATCGGTCTTGCGATGCAGCCTGCGACCACGACGGAAGCCAAGCCACTCCCCTCCAGCATCGGCCTTTTCTACCTGTCGCTTCTGGCTCTCCTGACCGGCTGCATTGCCGGCTTCGGCGCAGTATTTTTCCGGGCCCTGATCGCGCTCATCGTCAATATCGGTTTCAACGCCAAATTCTCGTTCTTCTACGACGCCAACCAGTTCATTCCGGCAAGCCCGTGGGGCCCCTGGATCATCCTGGTGCCGGTGTTGGGCGGCCTCGTCGTGGTGTTCCTGGTCGAGAACTTCGCCCCGGAGGCGCGCGGCCACGGCGTGCCGGAAGTGCTCGATGCCATCTACTACAAGGAAGGCAAGATTCGGGCAGTGGTGGCCGTGATCAAATCGTTCGCTTCGGCCATCTCCATCGGCATCGGCGCCGCGGTCGGTCGCGAAGGCCCGATTATTCAGATCGGCTCGACGTTCGGCTCCGTCCTTGGCCAATGGATCCCAATGATGCCGTGGCAGCGCATCACGCTGGTCGCCGCTGGCGCCGGCGCCGGCATCGCCGCCACCTTCAATACGCCGATCGGCGGCGTGATGTTCGCCATCGAGCTGATGCTGCCTGAAATCTCAGCGCGCACCTTCCTGCCGGTCGCGCTGTCGACCGGCGCCGCCACCTTCGTCGGTCGCGTGTTCTTAGGCCTGCAGCCCGCCTTCACCGTGCCGGCGGCGCTCGCCTTTCATAGCGAGCAGGCGCCGATCCCGGCGCTGCTCGTCTTCGCGGTACTCGGCATCCTGATCGGGCTGGCGGCCGTCGCCTTCATCCGCGGGCTGGTCTTCTGCGAAGACACGTTCGAGAAAATCCACAATCCGTACATCCGCCACGCCATCGGCATGGCGATGGTGGGCACGCTGTTCTATCTGCTGCTCATCTACCAGGGCCACTATTACGTCGAAGGCGTCGGCTACGCGACCATCCAGGCGATCCTGGAGGACCACCTGCCCGGCGTCGCGCTGCTGCTCGGGCTTTTCGTCGCCAAACTGTTCGCGACCAATGTCAGCCTCGGCTCCGGCGCGTCCGGCGGCATCTTCTCGCCCTCGCTGTTCATGGGCGCCACGCTGGGCGCCGCCTTCGGCACCATCGTTACCGCGCTCGGGCCGGTGCACGGCGTCGATACCGTCAACTGCGCCATCATCGGCATGGCCGCCATGGTCGGCGGCGGCACCGGCGCGGCGATGACCGCCGTCACCATGATCTTCGAGATGACGCGCGACTACGACATCATCATGCCGATCATCGTGGCAACCGCTATCGCCATCGGCATCCGCCGCCTGCTATCGCGCGAGAATATCTATACCGTCAAGCTGGTCGACCGCGGCCATCTCATCCCTAAGGCGCTGCACGCCAACATGTTCCTGGTGCGTCACGCCGAGGAGGTGATGGACAAGAGCGTGCTGGTGCTGCCGGCGGAAACCGATTTCGCCGCTTTCCTGCGCGAGACCTCGGCGGGCGGCTTCAAGCACATCGTGGTCACGGCGGGCGACCGCATCGTCGGCGTACTGCGCGTCAATACAGAGTTGCGGCTCGGGCTGGAAAGCGCCTATTCCGGCGTAAGGCTCGGCGACATCGCACAGAAGAACTTCACCGTGTCGCGCGCGGAAGACGTGGTGTTCGACGTGGTGGAGCGCATGTGGCGGCGCGACGCCGCCATGTCGATCGTCACCAAGGGCCGCGGCGTGCCGCGCAGCGGCAATATCGTCGGCATGATCTCGAAGGAGCATATCGCTGATTCGGTCGCCGACAGCGTGCGCCCCTACTCGACCGAAATGAAGGGGCCGATCTGACGCCGCGTCGAAGGCCGCCGGTCACAAGCAAAAAGAAAACGGCCGCCCTCGGGGCGGCCGTTCGTTTTTGGAATCTCGGGTGAACGTCTCAGCGCGCGGGCCGCAAGGTCAATGCGCCGACGCCCGCGGCAACGTTCAGGCCGGTCTGGCCCTGCACCGACAGCGGCTGCAGCGCGATGGTGTCGTTCGAGCCGCCGACCAGAACGTTGGCGCCGAGACCGGCGCCGAACGTCGCCTCCGCGGTGGCGCCGACATAGGTGCCGCTCAGCGCGCCGTAATTCTTGGTGGTCGGCGCAAACACCGCCCAGACCATGCGGCCGCCGGTGGTGCCGCCGAGGTCGAGGCCGAATTTGCTGATGTGACCGACATAGACCTCGCGCGGGCCCGGATTGGCCGGCGTGAATATGCAGTTAACGCTCTTCTTCGAAGCGATGATCATGCCGATTCCGCCGGAAATGTCGCAAGTCAGCGTGCCGACCTGCGTCGGCGCGCCGGTCTGCGCCATGGTCGTCGCAGGCAGAGCGACCGCCGCGGCAAAGGCCATGGCGGCGCAAGCGATCATGCGCCTAAACATATTGAACTCCCTTTCGATTCATGTCGGGCCAAAAACGTAACGGAACTGGAATAGTTCCATCAAGGCCCGCTGTCTATCCCGCCTGGACGCGGGTGGGAGAGAATTCGGCGAGACAACGCCCCGAATGATGCGCATCCGCGGACGCCGCCAAGGGGCTGACCATCGGCTCGCAGCCAACTGGCATCCTCACCGGCTTCGTCCGCAGCCGCTGCACCGGCCGCCGCGACTCGGTCTTGATCGTCATATGCAGATCGAGCCGGTCGCCTTTGTGGGTGCGGTCGACATATTGGATCACCTGGCCGGAATTGGTCACCGGACGCGCACCGACGGTAAAACCGAGGCCGGCGAGCGTGACCACGCCCATCCCCACCACCGCGAGGCCGCCGATCAACAGGTATCCCGCGAGACCGCGCATCAAAATCCTTCCCGCCTGGGTGGACGACCTCGCGGTCGTCGCGCAGGCGCTGCTCATGATTGCAAGAAAACGGCGGGCGAGCAAAAACGTTCCGCGGCTCAACGCGCGGCGAGCACCTGGTCCGCAGGTATGACGATGTGGCAGCGCACGCCGTCCGGATCGAAATCCAGGTGCACATCGGCGTCGAGCGCGCGCGCCAGATTGCGCTCGATCACCATGGTGCCGAATCCGCGCTTGCGGCGCGTCTTCACTTTCGGACCGTATTGCTCGCGCCAGTCGAGCACCACCGCGTTGTCATCGCCGGCGCCGTCATGCCCCCAATGGATGGAGACGCGTCCGCCCGGCACGGAAAGCGCTCCGAAGGTGGCGGCGTTGATCGCCAGCTCATGCAGCGCAAGACCGAGATTCTGCGCCGCCTCCGGCTTGAGCGCCACGTCGGGACCTTCG
>JARRNI010000026.1:0-17075 GCA_037385125.1 Pseudolabrys sp. | reverse complement strand
CTTCGAACAGGATATTGTCGTCGGCCATCAGCACCTTCGTCAGGCGCATACCGACGACGTTGTCGAACTCATAGGGCGGCAGACCGTCACCCGGCGACCTCATGGCGACGTCATCGGCGGTCAGCACATGGCCCGCCGGCAGATCGCGGGCGGCCACCAGCTTCTTCTGCATCTTGTAAAGCGGCGCCTTCTCGCTCTCATAGCTGCGCTTGACGCCGTCACCGAGCGCCTGATGGGCTCGGCGCAGATCGCGCACCATCCGGTGCAGCCCTTCCGGCGTCAGCGAAAAGGCGTGGTCGGTGCCCTTGGCCGCGCGGTTGAGGGTGAAGTGCTTCTCGACCACGCCGGCGCCCATCACATAGGCGACAGGCGCCATCGAGATGCCGTTGTCGTGCGACGACAAGCCGATCACCACGTCGGGGAAACGCTCGCGGAAGGTCTGGACGACCCTCAGGTTCAGCTCTTCGAATTCCGCAGGGTAGCCCGACGTGCATTGCAGGATGCACAGTTGCGGGTTGATCGGCATGATCGTGCGGTAGGCGCGCACGACATCGTCCATGCTGGCGCCGCCGGTGCTGATGATCATCGGCTTGCCGATCTTGGCGACATGGCGCAGCAGCGGGATGTTGATAAGGTCGCCGGAGGCGATCTTATAGGCCGGCATGTCGAGCGCGGCGAGGAAGTCGGCGCTCGGAATATCGAAGGCGGTCGAGAAGAAGGTGATGTCGATCGCCTTGGCGTGGCGGATCAGTTCCTCGTATTCCGGCCGGCCGAATTCCAGCTTTTCGCGGTGCTCGCCATAGGTCGGCGCGTAGCTGTTCCGGTGAACATAGGGACTGTCGTACATCGCCTTGGTGAACAGCGCCTTGTTGTCGCGCTTTTGCAGCTTGACGGCATTGGCCCCGCACTGCTTGGCGACATCGAACATCTGCTTGCACTGTTCGAGATCGCCTTGATGGTTGTGGCCGATCTCGGCGATTACATAGCACTCGCCGCCGTCATGGATGCGTGTGCCGTCAACGGTCAGTTCACGTGCCATGGTGTCACCGTTTTTGGAGATCAACTGCGACCGGAGAGAAGAGGAAGACGCGCAAATGTTTCAAATCCGGGCGGCCCGGTCGGCCTTTGCCAGTGCTACCGCACTCCGGGTGAAAGCGCCCACCCAGCACGCGTTCGAATTTCCCTGTTCGGTCAAGGAGTTAGTCCACGCCATTCGCGCCGGCTACTCCATACTGCGGGCGCAATGTTCACCAATTGAACACCGGAGTCAAGCACGGCTGGCTCTCGCGAGCCTTCGTTGACAGGGGATCGCGCGCCCTTGTTAACGTGCGCTCCATCGCGAGCAGGGGCCTACGCAGGTGAACCGACAAATGGCGGCGCCAGAAGCCGGCCGAGAACGCCCGACCAACCACTGTGGCCCCCAAGCCGATCGCGGACGACCCCCCTCTGCTTGCGCTCATGGTCGAAGATGCCGAGCGCGGCCGCGAGCTGACGCGGGCCGGTCTCTCCGACCTGCGCATTAATCAGTCGCTGCTGAAGGGCTTCGCCACGGGCGGCATGCCCCGGCCCGAACTGCCCGCGACGCCGTGGAAGCGCGGCATCTGGCGCACCCTGCAAGCCCTCCCCCGGGTCAACCAAATGACCGGCGAGTATCAGCGCGTGCTCGCGGCCGAATACGCCCGGCACCGCGAGACGCGCCGAAAGCTTGCCGCTGTGGTGATGGACGAGATCGCCGCGGCTATTCCTTACCTTCGCCCACCCGCCGGCCTCGCCAACGGCGGTGCCGACGATGCATTCACGTAGCGCGGCCACACAATCGTGCCGGCCTTTGCCATGTATCTGAGCTGCGTCGCCGATTTCTACACCTACGCGCCTGCGCGCGAGATGACCGCCATTATCGAGATCGGCCCCGGGCTCGGTCTCAGCTCGCTCGCCCACATGGCGATAAACCGGGCCTTGCGCGTGATCGTGAACATCGACATCATGCCGGTGCGTTACCTGTCCACTCAATTCCTCAAGTCCATCGACGGTATCGACGTTTCCGACTACCGGGCGCTACGCGCGCGCGAACGCCCGCGGGTGTCCGAGACTATCAAATAGCGCCCTGCCACCTGCCGCGCGTCGATGGAGAGTTCGATTTCTTCTTCAACGCTTTCTCGTTTCAGGAAATGGAGCCCGAGGTTTGCCGCAACTACGCAACAGAACTGTTGCGGCTGATGCAACGCGGCGTGCTGCTGCATGAAATGGCGGCCGGTCACAAGCGCGGCGCCGGCGGCCAGAAAGCGCCCGTCACGTTGGATTTTCTTGAATCGCTGTTCAGCCAAAAGCTTTCGACCGTCAGGCGCGTCGATGGTTTCTGGCCTCGGTTTTTTGACGGCGATCCCGAAATGACACGTTTACTCACGAAGTGAGCGGCCTTGAGCCTGCAGCCGGACGACACGCCGCCGCGCCTCACGATCAACCGGCTGGCGCGACCGCGCCGATCGGCAACACCACCGAAACCTCACGTCCAAGCATGGACAGCAGCGCGATCACGCGCTCTTCGTCTTTTTTCGCCTCGAAAATTGCTTCGCAAGATGCGAATGGTCCACTGTCGATACGGAAGCGATCGCCGCGCGCAAGTCGCAAGTGCTTTCCGAGCAGGATATAGCCGCCGTCATCCTCGCGCGCCCTGATCTCGTCGATGGCACCCTCCGGCACAGGAACGGGATCGACGCCGTGGCGGACCAGATCAATGACACCGCGCGTGGAGCGGATCGAACGCCATGCGGCATTTCTCGCATCAAAACCGACAAAGATATAGCGCGGAAACAAAGGTGCTGCCACGACGTCGCGGCGCCGCGCATGACTGCGGGTTTTGCGATAGCGTGGAAAGTAGACGTCGAAGCCTTGGCGATTGAGGTGCTCCGAGGCCAATTCTTCGTTCCGCGACTGTGTATAGACAACGAACCAGTTCTTCATTCTGTCTCCCGTCCGGCTATCTCTTATTCCGTGGCCCGCGTCATCATTTTTTGACGTGATTGAGGCGGCCCGTGACCCGTCTCCGGACCGATCGAAAGGAGTTGCGGCGCTAGAACGCGCCCATTGCCGAGCTCGTGTTCCATGGCCCGAAAAATCGAGAGCGGCTCCGTTAGGCTGGTCACAATGACCACATCAACGGGACCCAATTCGTCGAGACTGGCGCGCACCGGCAACCCGCAATAGTGCTCACCCGCGCGATCTGGATCGACGATGCCGACGAGCGTGACTGGATGATCATGCGCGCAAAGCGTACCCACTTCGGTCAAGTCTGAAATGCCCGCAAAAGCGATCCGCGGCATTCCTTGCGTGGTGCAGTTAAGCATGAGGGCGGAAATTTGGTCGCGCGCTCGACGAAAGAAGGTGAACGAGGCCGAGAGGAATTGCGCGGTCAGCCGGCTTTTTTCGGCAAAGCCTTGCGGCGTCAGGTAATAGGCATAGCGACGGCGCGGCACCTGTTTGATCTTGATCAGGCCTTTGCGGACACAGCGCTTCAGGTAGGCGTTGGCGAGCCCCAGGGCGACGTCGAGCTCGCGCGAGATCGTCCGCTGCGAGGTATTGGAATCGCGGTCGATTGCGGTAAGGACGCCCAGTAGAATGTCGTCGCGTCCCGCTTCGGCCGAGGTGTTCTCGTGGTCCGCCATCGGTTCTCGCCGCAGTCGCTAGTGCGAATAGGTACGGCGTTCATAACATGAACGATAGACTTTTGTCACGCTCTGTTTCTCCCGCGTGGCCAGGGCGCCGAACGTCACGAGGCGTTAGGGGTGAAGTCGCTGAATTTTCCGACTGTAGCTCCCTGCAAACACGGATGCCCCTTGAGACTTTCCGTTGGGATCAGCGCGAGGGGTGGCACCAGACGCAAACGCGCGTCCGTTCCGCGCCGGTTGCCGACAATGAGAGGCGAGACATTGGGATTGTGACACAAGGCAATGCAGTCGAAATCCAATTCGTCCAATTTTGCAAAGATCGTGGGAATGGTCAGGCCTTTGCGCTCATACCCAAGATGGTATCCGATTCGGATTATGATCTGGCGTCGCGTGGCCCGCGCAAGGCGTTCGAGCTCTGCCAGCCCGACGTATCCCGTTTCGGTTTTTTTCCCAATCACGCTCAACAAAAGAACGACGTCATAGCCAGGATTCGGATCGAAGTCGGTCACCGACCCCGCCTCGAAGGTGACATTGCCGATTCCGCGCCGGCGCGCCTCAGTCGTGGCTCGTTCAACACGCGCCTTGGAGATCTCCACCCCATGCGCATGAGTGACAAGAGGCGCGGCCTCCATTGTCAGCAATCCCTCGGCACAGCCCATGTCGAGCAATCTGTCCGCAGGGCGGAGATCAACAATCTGCACAACATCGATCCAACGCCTCGCCGAAGTCTTCAGCGGATGACTATAGAAAAATTTCGAGCCATCATTCCGCAATTTCAAAAAGCGCTGCGCCAGAGATCGGGAAGAACTAATGAGCGGCATGACCGAACCTTCTTGACGCTTCCGCTTCCAGTGCCGGCATTTTCCGGCCCATTTCGCAGTTTCTTGAGCCAAGGTTGTTGAGGCTCTTTCGTCGGCAGTCACCCAGACGAGGCGACCAATCAACCGACACCTCACCACCAGTCCCGCCGATCAAGCCTGCGGCTCGCACCGGCTCAAGCAGCAAGTGCCTCGTCATCTTCTTGCTGGTGCCCTAAATGGATGTATTGTTCATAACATGAACGCTTAGCCTTGTCACGCGCCTGGCCGGCTGCCTAGTTAACTTGCAGCCATATGCCCTGGAACAGCCCAAGCGGAACGCAAAAATTTGCGGAATTGCGGGGCTTTTTGAGAAATTGCGGGGCTTTTTGAGAATAGTGGGAATCGGTCTACTGGGGTCTCGCGACCTTGGCCCGCGCCATGGCCGGTACGCTCCCCACCGCGGCTCGGATGGCGCCGACGCCTGGGGTGAAGTGGAAGCCGGTGTGGGCCCCGGACACCGCCGGCTCGCCGTGATCGACTTCACGCCGACCGGCGCGCAGCCGATGCATTCGGCCGACGGTCACTACGTCATGGTCTACAGTGGCGAGCTCTATAACTTCGGCCAGCTCCGACGCAACTGTAGCTGCGCGGCTAGCCCCGTGGCTTGCTGCCACACTGGACTCAACGGTTCCGTTTGACTATACGCGGAGAGTTTTCATTGATCGACGGCAGAGGCAAAAGTCGGCCCTCATGACACTCTTGAACACTGGATTGATCGCCGTTGGAGCACTCTCCGTTGCCGCCTTGTCCGCGATCTGGATTCGCAAATGGCGCAACGCCAGCGCGCCGGATCACTCGCAGTCCAAGCGGACAAGTCATGGGCAAGTTACCGTGCGTCTCAAGGACGGCAAGATCCCCGACGACAGCTACCCGATGTGGTGAGCAGGGCACTTGCCTGATGCGGTCTTTACTTGCCTGGAGGGCCCAGTATTTCATTTATATAGTGCGCAGTCTCCTTCGCACCGTCATCGGTGAAATGGCAATTGTCGAGAAACAGCCATCTCGGAGACTCGGATTCTCTTCTCCCAAAGGTGGGGTTCATATCGGTAAAATCAATTGACAAATTCTTGCAGGCATTTTTTAGAAACTCCCCATACCACTCCTTATAGTTTTTTGCGACCTTCCTGTTAAAGCACTGCTTCTTTCCATGCCTATCTCCGAATAGCATATGCTCTTCAGGAGAAAGTTTACGATCCATCCACTCTGAGACCGGCTGAATAACGAAGCAAAGGCGCGAATTCTTGGCATCTGCAATTAGCTTCCAGCTTCTCAACACGTTAGTTAGGTGATCTTCAAACGAAGATCTGTCTTTCGTGTGGTCCTCAATCGGTTGCAGCAGCAGGTTAAAACTCTCCGGATAAGAAATTTCGCCTTTCCGACCCATGAAGAACTGCGGATTCAATTGATGAAAATACTGCATCCAATTGTAAAAACTCCCGTATACTTTAGGAAAAATCTGAGTCTTGAAGAAATGGTTTATGTCATTGAGACCGGCACACAAAACAATGTAGCGCACCTCGCCGATTCTGGGAAGAAAAAACAAGGTTTGCACCAGATTCTGCGCTAGCGTAAACCCGCGTACAGAGAGGTTAAACCACGGCTCGTTTCGCTGGGTTGCAAGGACCGACGGTATTGTGGCTGCGTCAGAAGTAACTCCGACCCCAAATGGTGTTGAACCTCCGGTAAGGATGCTAACCGGTCCCTCACAGCCGTTCTCGGGGGAAAGACGCCGGCCCTCGTCGCTGATCACGTAGCGGAAGCCATATCCGTCGGTATTGACACTGGCGGACTTAATGCGCGGATAGACGCCGTTCATGATGTACGGCAGCCAGACCCGAGCCGTCAGTATCTCGTAGTCTTGGAGGTGCGGCGCCAAGGCTGCATATTTCGGCGGGAGCGGATCGATGTCGTCTGAAACCTTTGCGAAATTCGGCCGCCAATACCGACTTTTTAAGGTCTCAAAGCGCGGAATAGTGCGGGAAAGAACGGTATTCAAGCGCCGCCTGTGCTTTGATTTAAGCTGCCCATGCTTTCCCTTTAGCTTCATGACTTAGCTCCTAGTCCGGTTCGAACCGGTCCCGGTGGCGGTGAACCAGGCTCGAATCTTGTGCGCGCTTGTCGAGATAGCAATTTCCGATTACAAGACAATCCAAATCGGTTCCCATGAAACAATCGAATGCATCACTCGGGGTACACACAATAGGCTCTCCCCGCACATTGAAGCTCGTATTGACTAGTATGGGGCACCCGGTCAACTCGGCGAAGCGCGCGAGCAGATTATGAAACTGCGCATTAGTTCTACGGTCCACCGTTTGCACACGTGCGGAATAATCGACATGGGTGACGGCAGGAATAGCGGATCGCTTCCTCCACAAATCCTCCAGAAGGTGACCGGCGTCCCGCCCATAGACCTCCGCCCCATTCTCCTCTCGCTGCCAATGGCTTTGCGAAACCGGAGCCACAAGCAGCATATAGGGACTTTCCACATCGAGGTCGAACCAATGGCTCGCCTCTTCCTTGAGAACCGCTGGCGCGAATGGCCGGAAGGACTCACGGAATTTGATCTTCCGATTGAGCACTGACTGCATATTCTGCGGTCGCGGATCTGCCAGTATTGACCGGTTTCCCAATGCCCGGGGGCCATATTCCATGCGCCCTTGGAACCAGCCGATAACCCTCTGGTCAGCTAGCGCTTGCGCAGCGCGGTCAATCAAGTGTCGATGCTCCAAGATTTCGAACCGCGCACCACAATCAGTTAGCTGTTGTTCGATCTCGTTTTGACGCCATCCCGGACCCAAGAGGCTTCCTTCCATGCCGTCCTTCGGTGCTGGCACGCGCTCGGCGCCCGTCAATGCATAATGAGCGTACAGCGCCGCGCCAAGCGCGCCGCCAGCGTCACCGCTGGCCGGCTGGACCCAAAGATTCTTGACAATGCCATTGCGCAACAGCCGTCCGTTGGCAACGCAATTGAGGGCAACGCCGCCGGCCAGGCAAAGCGATTTATGGCCCGTCACCTTGAGAAGGTTGCTGACCATCAGGCATACGACCTCCTCTGTGACTTGTTGAATTGAGGCTGCGAGATCACACTCGCGCTGCGTTGGCCTGCTGCCGCGTTCGCAAGAAGGCCCACCAAACAGTTCGCAGAACTTCTCATTGACCATCTGCGCGCCCGTCCAGAAACTGAAGTAGTCCATGTTCAGGCGAAAACTTCCGTCTGGCTTGACGTCAATCAGCCGGTCGAAGATCTTGCGTGCAAATCGCGGCGTTCCGTAAGGAGCGAGTCCCATGAGCTTGTACTCACCCGAATTCACCTTGAAACCGACATAGGCCGTAAACGCTGCGTACAAAAGACCCAGAGAGTGCGGGAACCGTATTTCCCGCAGGAAGTTGAGCTCCGAACCGATACCCTCCGCAGTCGAAGTAGTGGTCCATTCACCGACCCCATCGATCGTTATAACTGCTGCGGTCTTAAACGGAGACGGGTAGAAGGCGCTGGCGGCGTGGCTGGCGTGATGGGGCACAAACAACAGCCGTCGCTTCCAATCAAATCCCGGCAGCAAGTGGTCGAGCCCCGCCTTCAAGAGATGCCGGTGATTGATCTTGCCTCCCAGCCAACTCTCCGTCGCCTGGGAAAAAGCAAGGCGGCTCGCTGCTCCATAAGTTGCGAAGGTCTTCAATATGCGATCAAGCTTGAGCCCGGGCTTTTCATAGAAGACCACCCAATCGATCGGGCCCTGCGCCTGGCTAAGACAGTACTCGACGCTCTTCGCTGGCAGGCTTGAATCATGTCTCAAGCGCGAGAATCGCTCTTCTTGGGCGGCGGCCACCACGCTGCCATCGCGAACCAAAGCCGCAGCGCTATCGTGGTAAAATGCCGAAAGACCTAAAATCTGCAATCTTTACCTCCGCCACTGGCTTCTGAGGCCAGCAAGCCGGCCGGATTCGGCGGTGATGGAAGACGCGCGCCAATAGCTCGTTTTCCGTGCGGACAGTTTGCGCTCCAGAGGATCGATACGAAGACAGCGCATAATGATCCACGCCGGCAAAAGCGCCCCATAGAAGACAGCGTTCACAGCTAATATAATCAGCTTTCTTTTCAGCGGTACTTCCATAAACGTATGGCGATCTTGGCTTCAAGCCCGTGGCCGCGCATCCGCAGCGCCAATCGGGAGAGTGACGATCATTGCCGCCACGTCATGCTTCTGCTGCATGCGCTTTATGATAGGCAGATCTGGGCTTGGCAATCGCCGACCGTTTTCGGTCGCTTCCGGACGGGCGCGGTGGAGATACCTATATTGCCCGTCGAACAGATTGATCAGCATAATCTTTGAAGTCTCCGACAGATCGAAATAGCCGCTCTTTGGAGCATACCGACTATTCATGGGCGCCGCCCACCGGAAGCCGACAACGGGACGGCAAAATGCTGGCCAGCACACGCGCCGAGTTAACCGAGTGAAATTATGCGCTCGGGCAACCCTTTTAGCTAGACACTTCGGCGTCAGATGGTAGGCATAGCGTCGGCGCGGCACCTGCTTGATCTTGATCAAGCCCTTGCGCAGGCAGCGCTTGAGATCGGCGTTAGCAAGGCCGAGCGCGACGGCGAGCTCGCGCGATATGGTGCGCTGGGATGTGTTGGAATTGCGGTCGACCGAGGTCAGAACACCCAACAGCATGTCGTCCCGCCCCGCCTCGGCAGAGCTGCTCTCTTGGTCCACCACAGCGCCTTTCCGCAGCCGCTCCGAACAGATATAATGTTCATATCATGAACGAAAAGCCGCTGTCACGCTCCGGCCGGACCCGCTGGTTAACTCGGCCGGCATGTGGCCCCGCTCGGCCGGACAGAGGGCCCCCAAAATGTGCGGATTAGCGGGGGTTTTCCAGCTCGGCCACGCCAAGCTGGACACTGCTCCCGCCGTCACCGCCCGCGCCATGGCCGATACGCTCGCCCACCGAGGCCCCGATGGCGCTGACGCTTGGGGTGATGTGGAAGCCGGCGTGGGTCTCAGTCACCGGCGGCTGGCCGTTATCGACCTGACGCCGACCGGCGCGCAGCCGATGCATTCGGCCGACGGTCGCTACGTCATGGTCTACAACGGCGAGGTCTACAATTTCCGCCAGTTGCGCCAGGAGCTGGAGCGGCGCGGCGAGGCCTTCTGCGGCACCTCCGATACCGAGGTGATGCTCGCCGCCATCAGCGTGTGGGGGCTGGAGAAAGCGGTCGCGCGCTTCATCGGCATGTTCGCCTTCGCGGTGTTCGACCGGCAGACGCGCCGTCTCCACCTCGTGCGCGACCGTCTCGGCATTAAGCCGCTCTATTGGAGCGCGGCCGGCGGCCTGCTGCTGTTCGGCTCGGAGCTGCGCGCGCTGATGGCGCATCCCAGCTTTCGCCCCGAAATTGACCGCGAGGCGGCCTCCGCCTTCCTGCGTTACAGCTATGTGCCGGCGCCAGCCACGATCTTCCGCAACGTGCACAAGCTGCCGCCCGGCGCGATCCTCACGGTCGAAGCGGGCCGCGAACCCAAGCTGACGAAATACTGGCAGCTTTTAGAGGTCATTGCGCGCGCACCGCGTTTGAGCATCTCCGTCGACGAGGCCGCCGGCGAGCTCGACGAACTGCTGCGCGAGGCGGTGCGCGGGCGCATGATCGCGGATGTACCGGTCGGCGCCTTCCTGTCCGGCGGCGTCGATTCCTCGCTGGTCGTTGCGCAGATGCAAGCCTGCTCCCACCAGCCGGTATGCAGCTTCACCATCGGCTTCCACGAGAAGGTCTACGACGAGTCGGCGCACGCGCGCGAGGTCGCGCGCCGGCTCGGCACCGAGCATACCGAAGTGAAGCTGTCCGCCGACGATGCGCTCGCGCTGGTCGGCGACATCGCCGACTGGTTCGACGAGCCGTTTGCCGATTCCTCGCAACTGCCAACCTATCTGGTCTCGCGCATGACGCGGCAGCACGTGACGGTGGCGCTGTCCGGCGACGGCGGTGACGAGCTGTTTGGTGGCTATCCGAAATACGATGCGCTCGAGACCACTTGGCGCCGCATCGGCCGTCTGCCGCGCGGCCTGCGCGCTCTGGCCAGCCGCAGTCTTGGGCGTGTGCCGGAGAGAATGCTCACCGCCGCCGCGCGCGTGGCGCTCGATCCCGGCCGCGGCGAGCGCATCGGCGAGAAGACCCGGCGCTTTGCCGCCGCTATCGCCGCGAAGACCGGCGACGAGGCGGCGGCCGCGCTCAATTCCGTCGGCACGGGACGGCGCGAGCTGGTGCTGGGCGGGTCCGGCTCGCTGCATCCGGCACGCATGGACGGACTTGCTACTACCCTGCCCGATCTCGCCTCGCGCATGCAGGCGGAGGACATGGCGACCTACCTGCCCGACGACATCCTCACCAAGGTCGACCGCTGCGCCATGGCGGTCTCGCTGGAGACGCGCGTGCCGCTGCTCGACCACCGCATCGTCGAATTCGTCTGGTCACTGCCGCGCGACGTGCGGCGCGGGCGCGAGCCGAAGGCATTGCTCAAATCGGTGCTCCAGCGCTATCTGCCGCCGGCGCTGCTCGACCGGCCCAAGCGCGGCTTCTCGGTGCCGCTCGGGCAATGGCTGGCCAACCCCTTGCGTGGCTGGGCGGAAGACCTCTTGGCGCCGGACACGCTCGCCAAGGAAGGCCTGCTCGATGCCGGCGCGGTGCGCGAGCTATGGCAACGTCACCTCGACAAGCGAACGCAGAACGCTACCGCGCTCTGGAATATTCTGATGTTGCGCGCCTGGTCGGAACGCTGGCTGAAGCGATGAAACCGGACGCGGCCGCTATGACCCAAACTTCCCCGCCGGCCAAAGTGCCGCGCCTGCTCTATCTCGTTTCCGAAGACTGGTATTTTCTCTCGCACCGGTTGCCTATGGCGCGCGCAGCCCGCGCCGCCGGCTTCGACGTGCATGTCGCGACCCGCGTCGCCCAGGGCCGCGCCGCGATCGAAGCGGAGGGTTTCGCGCTGCATGCGCTGACCTGGCGGCGCGGCAGCACCAACCCGCTCGAATTCGCCAAGGCCGTCGGGCAAGTGCGCCGCACCTATCGCCAGATCGCGCCCGACCTCGTGCATCAGGTGGCGTTCTGGCCGTCGATCGTCGGCGGGCTCGCCGCGTCCGGGCTCGGCCTGCCGCGATTATCGGCGCTCGCCGGTATGGGGTTCGCCTTCACCTCCAATGCCCCGAAGGCGCGCATGGTACGCTCCATCCTGCAGCCCTTCCTGCGCCATCTGCTTAGCGGGCCACGTGCGCGCGTGCTGGTGCAGAATCCCAACGACTATCAGGCCATGACCGCGCTCGGTGTCGCGCCGGAGCACATCGCGCTCATCCCCGGCTCGGGCGTCGATACCGACCGCTTGGCGCCGCAGCCCGAGCCAGCCGGCCCGATCACCATGGCCTATGTCGGCCGGCTGCTCGACGACAAGGGGCTGCGCGCGCTGGTCGCCGCCCATGCCCTGCTGAACGAGGGCGGCGAGAACGTGCGCCTGTTGATCGCCGGCGAGGCCGATCCAGCCAACCCCGCCTCCATCCCCGCTGCGGAGATCGCGGCTTGGCGCAAGCGGCCCGGACTGGAACTGCTCGGCCACGTCGCCGACATTGCCAGCGTCTGGGCGAAGGCGCATATCGCAGTGCTGCCGTCGCGACGCGAAGGCCTGCCCTTGAGCCTACTGGAAGCCGCCGCCTGCGGGCGTCCCCTTGTCGCCACCGATGTGCCGGGCTGCCGCGAGATCGCACGTGCCGGGCTCAACGCACTGCTGGTGCCGGTCGACGACGCTGTGGCGCTCGCCGAGGCCGTGCAGCGCCTGGCGCATGATCCAGCCCTGCGGGCGAAGTTCGCCGCGGCCGGCCGGGTGCTGGTCGAGCGTGAATTCTCAAGCCGCCTTGTGGGCGCCGACGTCGTGAATTTGTATCGTGACATGCTGTCGTGACCTGTCATGTGGCACTCTTCACCCGCTCGAAAGTCAACGCTCATCGTCTTACCGGCCACGATTCTGGGTAGCGGTCACACGCTAAGCGCGCGACACGCCAATTTCTGCCCCGCGAATCCAGCTATCGCCTTTGGAATCGTTCGACGAGAATTTTCGAGCGAAGGCTCGCCGCACAGGAAACCTCGACGGAATTGTGGAAAAATGCGATGAAACGGCACTTTCGGCGACGGGCAACCTGTTCGATATCCCAAGCGCAGTCACTGATATATCGCACGTCAAGGAGCTCAGCTTGCAGAACGTCGATGCTCCAAAACTGACATTCGTCAACCATGCGGGCTTCTGCATGGAATATGGCGACGTCTGCCTGGTGATCGATCCTTGGGTCGAGGGCGAAGTCTTCAACAAATCATGGAGCCTACTATCCCCTACCCCACAGAGCGCCTTCGATTGCCTGGCGAGGGCGACCCATGTGTGGTTCAGCCACGAGCACCCCGATCATTTCTTTCCACCGAACGTCGGCAAGTATCTTGCTGGCAAGCATTTCCTCTTTCAAAAGACCAAGGACAAAAGAGTCGTCGACTATCTGTCCAAGTTGAGCGACAAGGTCACCGAGCTCGACTTCGGCAAACGATTTGATCTGGGAAGCAAGTTCAGCATCAAGGTCTTTCCGTTCGGCAAACTGGATTCCTACTGTGTTCTGGACGTTGGTGACTTTACGATACTTAATCTGAACGACTGCTACGTAAAGGATGACGACGAAATTGATTTTATCAAGAGACAATGCCCGAAGGTCGACGTCCTATTTTTTCAGTTCAGCTATGCAGTAGGCAACACCAATGCCAATCAAACAGCCGAGAGATCCCGGCTTGCGCACAACAAACTTTCTCAGCTGCTAAAGACAATCGAGCGCTTCCGGCCGAAATACACGTGCCCATTTGCGAGCTTCGTTTATTTTTCCAGCAAGGACAATTTCTATCTCAATGATTCGATCAATCGGATCGACCATGTGATTGACAAGATCAAAGGAGCCACGATCCCGCTCTGCTTCTATCCTGGCGATGAATGGATCATCGGACAGCCACGAGACAACAGTAAAGCAATCGCAAAATACCTGGTCGATTACCAGAACATTAAACCGAAGGACGAGAGCCTTACGGACAACACCGTTCTCGACATTCTTGCAAAGATGAAGGAGTTTCTCAAAACTACGAAATCCAAAAATCCGCTGTGGCGTCTTTTCTACTATCGCCGCCCCGACGCGTTTCGCATTCGATTCGATGTGACGGATATCGGCGCGACAATTGATTTCGACTTCAAGCGCGGCGTCTCAAGCCCGACGGGTGATTTTAACAACGCGCCCATCTGCAAGCTGCGATCCGACGCGCTGATGAATCTGTTCTCGTTCGATTGGGGATACGACACCTTGGATATAGGCGGGAGATTCGAAACGGATGCGGCCGGGCAAAGGAATTTGGCAAACATCTTCCGATTTTCGAGCCAGAACTATCAGGGCATCTTCTACAATTTGGAAGGTGTATATCTCATTCTGCGCGAGCGCCTCCGCGGGCAGCCCAAATATATGCCCCTCCGATGAGCAGCTCGGCGTCGCGCCGGTAGGTTTTGGCAACCGAAGCGACCTAAGATTGAAAAAGATGGCCGATCAGCATCGGCCCACGTATAGCCAATGCTCTGCTGACATCTGGGATAGATCGCCGGGTGAGGTCTGACGATGACTTCAGTAGCGGTATGCTATCATGACGCAAATGAATCTAGGCCGGACCGCCCCGTAACATATGACGTACCGGATGACCGATAATCTCAACGCATGGGCGATCGATCTCGCAATGGCGGCGGCGGCCGCGCTTATTTGCGTGGTACTCATCGTCGTGCTGCGTCCTTTCTTGATGCGCTACGCGCTGGCGCGGCCCAATGCCCGCTCCTCGCACAAGCAGCCGACGCCGCATGGCGGCGGCATAGCGGTTATTGCGGCAATGACGATCGTGACCGCCGGCGCGCTGACTCTGCACCCGCAGCTTTTCGAAGACCCGCGCGGGCTCGCCGGCACGCTGGCCGCCGGCATCGGCCTCGCCATCGTGGGCATTGCCGACGACCTGCGTCCGCTCGAAGCCCTGCCGCGGCTGATCTTACAGGCCGTGGCGGTCGCCGTCGTGCTCGCAATGCTGCCCGCCGAACTGCGCATTGTGCCGGCCCTACCCTGGTGGATTGAGCGCGCCGGCCTGCTGATCGGCGGCATCTGGTTCGTGAACTTGGTCAACTTCATGGACGGCATCGACTGGATGACAGTGGCGGAAGTAGTGCCGCTCACCGCCGCACTTGCCATGTTCGGGCTGATGGGCGCGCTGCCGTCCGGTGCGACCGTCGTCGCCTTTGCGCTCTTGGGCGCCATGCTTGGCTTTGCGCCCTTCAACCGGCCGGCGGCGCGGCTGTTTCTGGGCGACGTCGGCAGCCTGCCAATCGGGCTTGTGCTCGCCTGGCTGCTGATCCTGCTCGCAAGCCGCGGGCATCTGGTCGCCGCGTTGCTGCTGCCGCTTTATTACCTCGCGGATGCGACGGTGACCCTGCTGCGCCGGCTCGCCAAAGGCGAGGCAATCACGCAGGCGCATCGCAGCCATTTCTATCAGCGGGCGGTCAGCAAGGACTTCAACGTCTTGCAGGTGGTGGCGCGCGTCTTTGTCGTCAACGTCATGCTATGTGGTCTCGCCGCAATCGCACTGAGTACGCAAGCGGCTGCTCTGCATTCGGCCGTGCTGGCGATCGGCGCGGTCCTGGTCGCCGTGCTGCTGTTGAATCTTACGGGCGGCTTTCGCGCGAAGTCATAATCGCCACCAAACGAACATGCAAGGCAGCTAATCAGTTTCCGCAGCACCAATGCACAGTTCCCTATGCAACCTAGCACAAGCAACCGGTTGGGGGACGAATCATAAGCTCCACTTAAACACCGAGGATGCTTAGACCCGACCCTCAGCTTCAACGCGCATCCTAGACAAGATCTGCCGCTGCCTTTCCGAAAGTCGGTGAGATCTTCTGAAGTACGCTTTGAAACGACCCAACCACAGCCGTTGAGACCGCCCGAGAAATTCTTTTAAAGTCTCTAGTTCGTCGAATAGATCTTGATCCTCGAATGATTGATAATCATAAGCATCTACTTTGTCCGACGTTAGGTCATAAATTTGTGGATCAAATACAGCCCCCCTTCTCCTAAGTTCAAAGAAACATCTTGCACAAGCGCGGGCATCTGAAAGAGCATTATGCATGTTACTGAACGTAGCATTAAAGAGAGAGATGTGAAGCTGTTCCAATGTTGGCCACTTATGGCCGCGTCGTGTTTTAATTCTGCAAAAATGGATAGAAGACCGCATGGTGCAATAAAGGTCCTCGCCGGCGAATACATCGTCACGCTTCGCGCGAAAAAGCTCGTCGCGGATGACGTTTTTGTCGAAATGTGCATTATGCGCAACTAGAACATCTGCGGCGGCAATATCATTTGCAAAAAAATCAAGGACCACACCAATCGTCATGCCGTTACGTCGCGCCACTTCAGTTGTAATGCGACGGGTACGTGCAGCGCTGAGAGGAATTTCAAAGTCACTCGGGCGGACGATAAAACATTGAGAGCGAAACTCAACACCGTTGTCGTCGGTGAGTGCCCACCCCATTTGTATAATACGCGGGGTATTGTTCACGCGTATCGTCTCGGTGTCAAAAAACAGAAACATGGCTGCTCCCGAGCAACTAACAGCGCTTTACAACAGCATAAAAAACTTTTGCCCACGTTAAGGGTGGGAGTTAATGAACGATGCCCCAGTTAATTAAATTTCGAGGCGCTAAAGCCTCAACGCTATTTCTTCCACGTGCAGGTGAGTGTACCGGAATAACGTCCGCAGATCGCGATTGCCGTTAATGAGCCCCTGCTGCGCAGGTTTCCCCTTAGGTTTTATGCGGCAAAGGGTTTCAAAAAAATCCGAGCAAACCGTCGTGCGGCTTCTCGGTTCAGCGCATTGGGACTGCGCATCAGCCCAATTGGATCAGCCGGGCGGGAGGCGCGCCCCCGCCCTACGCCACCCCTTGACGCGCTCCCATATTGCTCCCACAAGCCCACCTTACCAAACTCAAACTCCTCGATTTCAGAAAATTGGCCTCGGGGCGGCCGCGGTTGCTACTACTTTAGGAGCCCGTTTTTGCGGTGCGACTCGAGTAAGTGCTGGCGCAAGCTTTCCAACCAATCGTCAAGCCAGGGAGACGCAACTTCATCGCGCTGTTCTATTCGATACGCATGTTCGAGCATGAATTTCCGCGCCCTTACCACCGAGCTTTTGCGGGCCCGCAACAAGTCCGTTTCGAGCTTCCCAAGGCGGATCGCTTGTCCGCGCTTCACGGCATCAGCAAACTCGGGATGCCGCTTCTGCCACTCGTCAATTTTTTCCCGGGGCAGACCCATCAGCGCCGCCGCGGCGGTCAGAGAATAACCGTCCGCCATGATCGAGATGATTTCGAAGCCGCGGGCGGGCGTATACGCAGTACCATTGCGTGCACTTGCCTTGACACAGCCTTTTGCCTGCTGGCAATCGCTGAGTTCGTGATCC
>JARRNI010000025.1:0-15117 GCA_037385125.1 Pseudolabrys sp. | reverse complement strand
CTCGACCTGAAGAAGCTGCAGGCCCCCGACTTCACCGCCTCTATCCGGCCCGGAACCCCCGCCCTGATGGTGATCGACGAGGCGGCCGTGCCCAGCATCTATTGGGAGCCGCGGGATCCTAAGCTCAACCGCCAGGAGCTGGTCTCCGACCTCAAACAGGGCGCCGAGATTACCGGCGTCAGCCTGTCCAATCCCGAAGCCGTGCTAAGCGTGAGGACCAAGTGATGGGCTTCTCACCAAAGCAATTGACCGCCCTGCGGCGTGATTTGGATGCCCGGCAGGTGCGCACCCGCGAGGCCTATGGCCGCGAGCTATCCTATCTGGAGGGCTGGTACGTGATCTCCGAGGCCAATCGGATCTTCGGCTTCGATGGCTGGAGCCGGGAGACCCTGGAAACCCGCTGCGTGCTGGCCCGGGAAAGCCGCGGAAACTTCCTTGCGGTGTATGTCGCGCGGGTTCGCATCACCGTGCATGCGCGCGGGGCGGCCATCATCCGAGAGGGCCATGGCTCGGGCGAGGGCCGCGGCACCTCCCCTGGCGAAACCCACGACATCGCCGTCAAGGCGGCCGAAACCGATGCCACCAAACGAGCGCTGGCCACCTTCGGCAGACCGTTCGGGTTGGAGCTCTATCGGCGTGGCAGAGCAGGTGCTGCGAGCAAGAAGCTCTCAAAGCTTTCATCCGCTCAGCCGCCAGAGGCGGCCGAGGGCCGCACCGGCTTTCACCCTGACGACACCACCCCCATTCCGCGACCGTCCCGCTATTACGGCCGCCGCCAATCGCCACCCGTCAGCGAGCACCTCAATCGTGAACGACGCAAAGTCACGCCGCGGGCGGCGGCGCCACCACTCGTTCCTGTTCCCGCTGACTTAGCGCCGGGCCGGATCGACAAGAGCGCCCTCACCATCGCAGAGCCCAAGCGGATACGCGACAGGGCGCACTTGGAATTCGTCGCCTCCCAGCCCTGCCTCATCTGTGGCCGACAGCCCTGCGACCCGCATCACCTGCGCTTTGCCCAGCCGCGCGCCATCGGCATGAAGGTCAGCGACGAGTTCACGGTGCCACTTTGCCGTGGCCATCATCGGCAGCTCCATCAGGCGGGGGATGAGGTCGCCTGGTGGCAGGAGTGCAAGATCGACGCCCTCACGACAGCGAGAGCCCTATGGGAGCAAACACACCCAAAACCTTCAGCCACAATCGAACAGGCCACTAGCGGCGAACAAGCGGACTGACAAACTAGATGCCGCAATCGGCCTGCTCTGAGCGAGCGATTGTTGTGGCTGTTCGCCGACGCACGTGTTCTTGAACGAGATCACTAAGTTGAAGGGGAATGGACTTTCAAATGGCAGGCCACGAAGACAATTCATAGAATTTCGCCAATTGCGCCCGTGCCAATATCTCTTTGCGGACACTCGCGCCCCTCCGGCCTTGCGCTAAAAATTCCCGCACCACGCCCAACTCGCGCGCCAACAGACCATCGAAGGCCGCCGCGAGAACGATCTTGAGCGGAATGGCGTCGTAGGGTGAAGCGCGCCGATCCAGACCATCAAGCAATTGCGTCCCTCCGCCGCGCGCCCGAGCCAACCGTGCGAACAGCCGCTTCACCAGCATCGGCGCCGGCATCGTTAGACCCTGATCTTCCGCAAACCGAAACAATGGCAGCGCATCGGCATCGCGTTGCCGCCACCAATTCACCAAGGCTGCGTCCCTTCCTTCAGCGATCGCAGAAGCAAGCGCCCGCGACTGAAGCAATGCCTCGGTTATGCCATCCCCGATGATGAAGTCCTTGTGATGGCCCGCATCGCCGACGAGGGCCCAACCCGCCCCCGCCGCTTTTCTGAAGAAATATCGCTCGCTTACGGTTCCGCGAATCTGACCAACGGGCTCGTTATCCTCGATAAGACCGCGGATCGATGGATCGCACGCAAGATCGGCACGATAGAACGCTTTAAGGTCGTGTTTCCATGCTTTGACGGTTTCAAGCGGCGGCGATGTTCCGAGCAACAATTCATCGTCATCCGTAGGAAAAATGAAGCGAAATGCCGCGTCCCTACGACCCAGGTACATGTCAAAAGGATAGCGCTCCTTGTCCTGCCAGCAACGGGGAGCAGGCCAATAGGCCCAATAACATGCCCGCGGCGCGTCGTATTCGAGATACTCGAAAGCGCCGACGCGGTCCGCTACCGTTGAATGGCGGCCATCCGCACCCACTACCAAACGCGCTCCAACCTCGCGCTCATTCTGGCCCTCCTTGACCTTGATACCCACAACTCGGCCGTTTTCACTCAGAACATCCAAGAGGCGGGTGCGATCGAATAGCCGAACTCCAGCCGCCACCGCAGCATCTTGAAGCAGCGCATCTAATCGGTGCCGCCGAGGGCAGTGCTCAAGTCTCCCTTCCCGATATGTGGCATCGACTGTCACATCATCGACGGAAAATCGAACGACACGCAACCCAGGCGTTACCGCACGAACGCGGTCGCCAACGTTCAACTGATCGAGCACATCCATTCCACAAGGATGAAGCGTGTGAGTGGACATCACATATTCGCTCGGTAGCGGATCTTTGTCGAAAAGGGCCACTCGGGCACCCTCGCGCGCCAAGAATGTCGCCAGCGATGCGCCAGCGCATCGGGCGCCAACTATCGCAACGTCATATTGCTCAGCCATTTCCAAAGGTTCCCAATGTGCTGCAGCCGAGATTCGCTTACGGGAAATCAGAGCGCGAAGACCGAAGGTCTCAGACAATCCAGGAACCAACGTTGGCGCCGGTATCAGCTCATCAATTAGTATGCAACGCCGCCTAAAAAGGGTAGAAGTTTTTTGAAGTTCAAAGCGACGCGGCTAGTTCAAAAACACTTGGGAGCGGACGATCAACAAGTTGGTCGAGCAGGATGAAAATGCCGAGTAGATTCGCAATGGCTTTTTCCGCTTGCCGGCGCCAAGCACCTGGTGAGGCGCCGAACTCGCGCTTGAAAGCGCGGGTAAACGCGACCTCTGACTGATAGCCAACTTCAAATGCAGCCTCCGCTACAGACAGCCGCCCTTCGCGCAGTTTGTCGGCGGCCACTCGTAAGCGCCAACTCGTCAGATAGCGTTTAGGGGGCGCCCCGATTAGTGCCGTAAAGCGGTCGGCAAATACGGAACGTGACAGTCCGACCTCGCGAGCGAGTGTTCTGGCGGTCCATTCTTCCGCGAGCCGTGTATGAATGAGGGCCAGTGCTTTGCCGATTGTGGCGTCGCGCAGCCCTGCAAGCCATCCCGTCTGTTGAGCTGGCAGGCCGGCCAGATGGCGGCGGATTGCTTCGACGAACAACAATTCGGATATCTTTGACAGCACCGTTGCTGCACCCGGATCGCTACCGGTGATTTCGTGCGCGCCATAATCGAACAGACGCCTAATCCAGTCTCCCCCTGGCGCATCCCGAATATCTAGGATGAGCATGGGTGGCAAAGTTGCCAAGAGCGGATTGTGCGGGCCTTCGCCCCCCAGAAATCCGCACACCATCCGCGTCTTTTCGCCCCCTCCGCCATGAACGATCGGCAACAGCCCGCCGTCGTCCGACGTCTGTAGTAGCTCATGGGTACAAGGGGCCTGCTTGGTTATGACACTACCCAGGTAATGCATGTCATTGCGTGGAAATAGAACGATCTGTCCAGCACAGACGTCGATCGGCGCGCCATCACCCACCTTCACGAGAAGCCGCCCTTCGGCCACGTAATGGTAAGAGATTACGTGCCGCCGGTCGGGGAGGAGGAGGCTGCATTCCTCAGGGCCCAACTGCGATCTGACGCACCAGGGCGCGGAAAACTCGGCGTCTAGATATATCCCGCTCGATAATCTGACGAGTCGCAGCACATCCGATAGCGCGTCCACGGTACTGTTCCCTCCCGTTTTCGGCGCCTTGGTCAAGGTTTCCGGCGTCTAAGTCATTTTAGCATATTCAACCCTTGGCTATACGGAAAAGTGAGGTGAAAGAAACGGCCTCGCCTGCCAACCGCAGGAAAGGGAGGAATGCCGCGTGATTGCGCCAAATTCGCTCGGGGAAGGTCCCGGAACCATGAATGGCGTGAATACAGCGGCCTTATCTGAGATGATCGCCACCATAAAGACAAATCCTGAGATCGCGAGGTTTGAATTCCGCGCTAGAAACGAGTGGCTCGGCGGGGACAGCAACCGCACGACCATCAAGGAATTCTCTGGTGGGGGTGCAATCCACCGTCAGGGCAGCGCCGGCTTCGAGGCGCTCAGTGGCGAGCACCAGGTGCTTTTCGGTCAGGACAAGGCGCCGAACCCTATCGAGTGGCTTCTGCATTCGCTGGTCGGCTGCATGACCACGACCCTGGCATATCAGAGCGCATCACGTGGGATCCTGATCGAAGCAATCGATTCGACCATCGCCGGAAATATCGATCTGCGGGGTTTTCTGGGCCTCTCCGACAAGGTTCGCACCGGATGCAGCAACATTCGCGTGAATATGCGGGTCAAGAGCGATGCCTCGCCAATAGTCCTAAAGTCCCTAGCCAAGCTCTCACCTGTTTTTGACGTCGTCGCAAGGTCCGTACCCGTCGACGTAACGATTGCTAGCTATTGATCGGTGGCAAGTCACAAAGGGTCCTATGCGACCCCGCGCACCGGAGGAAAAATCATGCCGGAAAATCTTCAACGAGATCGAGCTCCGCGCTCGCGAAAGGAAACACTGTACGCGCTCGTCTATGGGGTTGCTGTCGCCGCATTGTTGGCGGTGACCGGCGGAGTTCCAGCCTCAGCTGACGAGACCTGCCAATCGCCCTACATGCCGAAGATCACGGGCGAAGAGGAATATATTTACGTATGGACGCTCGGCATTCCGGGACTCGGCGACGGATCCGACAAAGTGGTGACCGTGGATAACCGGAAAGGTTCGCCAACCTTCGGTAAAGTGATCGATGTCGACTCCGTGGGTGGGCGCGGTGAGGCGCACCATGGTGGCTTTACCGACGACCGTCGCTTCTTCTGGGCCGCCGGCCTGGACGACAGTAAGATCTACATTTTTGACGTAGCGACCAATCCAGCGAACCCCAAACTCGTCAAGACAATCGGTGACTTCGTCGAGAAGAGTGGCGGAGCCGCTGGTCCTCATGGCGCCTATGCTTTGCCCGGCCGGATGATGATTTCGACCCTGTCGAACAAAGACCGGGATGGACGGGCCGCATTGGTCGAATACACCAATGACGGGACCTACATCACGACCCATTGGCTGCCGACCAACGAAAAGACCGCCGGTGCGGCCATCGAAAAAATTGCGGATGGCTATGGTTACGATGCGCGCGTCCTTCCACGCAAGAATGTCATGCTGACATCGTCATTCACGGGCCTGGAAAATTATATGCGCCCGTTTGGCGAGGTGGTGAAAGACCCCGAGGCGATGAAGAAATTCGGACAGACCATGGTGCTATGGGACTTCCACGCGCGTAAGCCGAAGAAAGTCTTTCACGTGCCGGGAGCCCCGCTTGAAGTACGCTGGGCTTGGGGGCCACAGCATAATTATGCGTTCACCTCGACTGCACTGACTTCGAAGCTGTGGCTTGTTTATGAGGACACGGACGGCCAGTGGAAGGCAAAGGAGGTCGCCGACATTGGAGATCCCTCGAAAACGCCCATTCCGGTCGACATTAGCTTGAGCGCTGACGACAAGACGCTATTTGTCGATACCTTCATGGATGGGAAGACCCGTGTGTTCGACGTCTCCAATCCGCACAAGCCGAAGCAGATCTACGAGAAAAGGATCGGCAGCCAAGTCAATATGGTGTCCCAGAGCTGGGATGGAAAGCGACTTTATTACACGAGCTCGCTGCTTTCCAAGTGGGACAAAACGGGCAAGGACAACGAGCAGTTCCTAAAGGCCTATACATGGGACGGCAAACAGCTAAAGGCCCGATTCGAGATCGACTTTATGGCTGAAAAGCTTGGCCGCCCACACCTCATGCGGTTTGGGTCGGCAAGCCTCTATGGGAGCTGAACCTCCTCGCGCGGAACGCCGTATGGGCGTTCCGCGCCGTCACGGGAGAGTCGCTATGTTTCGACAGCTGATAGCAAGCCTGGCGATGGTACTTGCCGTTACGTCCGCCGGTTCGCTCGCCCACGATGCGCGCCAGGACCGAGCCGCAACAGCCGCCTCTGGTTTGGCCAGCACAAACTACGCATTCCCTCTGCCTGAGCCTGGCAGCTACAAGCTGCCGCCGATCAAACGAGCTGCAGGCGGGCGCGTCCTTGATGAAAGTGGCCGTGCATTCGATCTCGCCGGCTTTTTTAAGGGTCGCGTTACCGTCCTGGCATTCATCTACACCCGTTGTGGTGATATTTGCCCGGTGGCCTCACTGCAGCTTTCACTCCTACAGGACCTCGCGGCAACGAAGCATGATGTCGCAAATCAGATACGTCTGGTCTCGGTGAGCTTTGATCCTGAATACGACACACCAGAAGTGATGGCGGAGCATGCGGCGAATTGGCGTTCCAAGGAGCCCGGAGCGCCAGACTGGCAATTTCTGACCGCTCCGGATCGAGAGGCAATCGCGCCCATCCTTGCCGCCTACGACCAAACCATCGGGCCGAAGCGGGACCCTAACTCGCCGACCGGACCGCTGCATCACATCTTCCGCGCCTTTCTTGTCGACGCCTCCGGTCGCATTCGCAACATCTACAGCCTCGACTTTCTCGACCCGAGACTGGTCTTAAACGATATTCAAACGCTGCTGTTGGAAAAGCACACCAACACCAACAAGCGCACTGCAAGGTAAGCTACGCAATGGATGCAGGTCTGCAATGGCCGGCCGGCAAGCGCCATGCCCAAGATGGACAGCAAGCTGTGTGCAGTTTCGGCTTTTAGGAACTAGTCAGGTCCAGACGCTGAGCATTCCGGGGTCCCGATGTCAAACGCAGCACAAGGTCATACGCAAGTGCATTTCGATGCTAACCGTTCAGAGGCATTCGGGAAGCGCCTGATCGATGTCCTAAATTCAGGGGCAACAAGCCTGATGCTCTCGGTTGGCCACCGCACCGGTCTATTCGATGTTATGGCCAGCATGGCGCCCGCCACGAGTGCACAGATCGCGGACAGGGCGGGGCTTCAAGAGCGTTACGTACGGGAATGGCTCGGCGCCATGACGGTCGGTAGAATTATCGACCATGACGGCGAGGCCGGCACCTATTCATTACCACCTGAACATGCCGCCTGGACGACGCGAGATGCCTCAAACGGCAATCTCGCGGTGTTCGCGCAATACATTCCAATTCTCGGATCAGTCGAAGAAGAGATCGTGCGCTGCTTCCACAATGGCGGGGGTGTAGCGTATGAGCGTTACAGGCGTTTTCACGAGGTCATGGCTGAAGACAGCGGCCAGACGGTCCTGCCAGCGCTAGTTGATTATATCCTGCCACTCGTACTAGGCCTGATCGGACGGCTTGAGAACGGGATCCGCGTGCTTGATGTCGGCTGTGGACGGGGCAAAGCCGTCAACCTGATGGCAAGGATGTTCCCGAACAGCCGTTTCGTTGGTTACGACCTGTCGGAGAAGGCTATCACCTTTGCGCTCAACGAAGCGGCCGAGCAAGGCAACAAAAATGCCGACTTCATCGCACGCGATTTGAGCGACTTCGATCAATCTGCCGAACCGGGGTGTTTCGATCTCGTCACCACCTTCGACGCCATTCATGATCAGGCCAACCCGCGGGCTGTCCTACGCGGAATCCGTCGCTCACTTGTAGATGATGGCGTCTATCTCGCCCAGGACATCAAAGGATCAAGCCATCATCAAGCCGATCGCGATCATCCTATAGGACCGCTGCTCTACACCGTTTCATGCATGCACTGCATGACGGTCTCGCTGGCCCAGGGCGGCGAGGGATTGGGCGCCATGTGGGGACGCGAAAAGGCGCTCGAATATATGCGCAGCGCCGGCTTCTCTGACGTCCAGGTCAACGAGCTCCCACACGACATCCAGAACTACTACTATGTGTGTCGGCCGTAAGCGAGATCGCGCGAATAGGCACGGATAAAATCGCCTTCGCAGGAAAGATGGTGCCGGCGGTTAAGAGTGAGAGATACTGAGGGTACTAAAATGGTCGAACGGCCCGCGATTGTCATAGTCGATGATGAGCCCGATGCTTTGGCGGCAATGCTCGACGCTCTCGCGCGCCGGTTCGGGGGCGACTATCGCATTATTCCCTACCTCTCCGCTCACGCAGCGCTGGCAGGCATAGCCAAGATCAAGGACGATAACGAAGAGATCGCACTGGTCATAGCCGATCAAAGGATGCCCGAGTTAACGGGTAGAGAATTCCTCGCAAAAGTGCGCTCTATTATACCGACGGCGAAGCGCGCGCTCTTGGTCAATTGGGGTGATCACGAGGCGTCGCCAACGATCTTGCAGGCTTGTGCACTAGGCGAGCTCGACAATTACCTTTACAAACCCTGGGCTCCGGCAGAGGTGCATCTTTACCCGCTGATAAGCGAGTTTCTTGCGGAATGGACCCGCCTCCATCGGCCGGGAATGGAGCTCATTCACATCGTGGGGGAAGAGCAGGCCCCACGCTCAATCGAGATCCGCGAACTGCTTAATCGCAACGGCATCCCCTTCGGGTTCCACCAAGCTGGCTCAGTCGAAGCTAACCGACTAATCCAAGAACTTGGCGTCGAACTGACGACGCTGCCAGTCGTATTGCTGCACGACGGCACGCTCCTCGTGGATCCAACCGATGCAAAAATTATGGATGCAATCGGCGAAAGCCCGCGCGAACTTTCTTGCGAAGTTGCGGTAGTTGGTGGCGGGCCCGCCGGACTGACGGCAGCGGTCTACGCCGGATCGGAGGGGTTGCGGACAATAGTGATCGAACGCCACGTTATCGGCGGTCAGGCCGGCGCCAGTTCCCTCATCCGGAATTATCTCGGTTTTCCACGCGGGATTAGCGGAGCAGAACTTACTCAAAAGGCGTACCAGCAGGCGTGGCTTTTCGGCGCAAAATTTGTATTTGCACGCGAGGTGACCGGGTTGCATTCACAAGGCACAAAGAAGCTCCTGACGCTTTCGGATGGACGCGAAATTTTAGCGACGGCCGTGATTATTGCTACGGGTGCGAAATACCGGCATCTCGATATTCCGAGTCTCGAGCGTTTCATTGGCGGCAGCATCTTTTACACGACGTTCGGCGAGTCGCGATTGGTGCGCGACCTCGATGTGGTAGTGGTCGGCGGGGGGAATTCGGCTGGACAAGCCGCGATTCACCTTGCCGCTTTTGCGCGGCGGGTGACGCTGGTTGTGCGGGCTGATTCCCTTAAAAAGGGAATGTCCGATTATCTAGTGCAACAAATCCGCGGGGTTCCCAACATAGAGATACGACTAAATTCGGAGGTCGTCGCGGGCGAAGGTAGCGAGCGCCTGGAACGTCTGACCATCCACGACAAACGCAATAATATGCATGACACCATTCCTGCCAAACTGCTTTTTGTGCTGGTCGGGGCGACCCCCTACACCGACTGGCTTGCCGGTGTTATTCAACGCGATCCCAAGGAGTTTATCGTTACCGGACACGACGTCGATCTGAGAGCTTGGCCCTTGGAACGAAGGCCGATGAGTTTCGAGACGAGTGTGCCAGGGATATTTGCAGTCGGCGACGTCCGCCTAGGTTCAATGAAGCGCGTCGCCTCGGCCGTTGGAGAGGGAGCAGGGGCCCTTCAGAACGTGCACCAATATATGAAAGAAGTGGGGCATACGCTACCTAACGAGGAGCGGCGTCCTCTCATGGCCGTTTAACAATGCGACATATCCCAACCGGCTTGCGCCTCGCGCTCCCTAGGTGATTGGTTGGCCGATAGGGCGTCAATATGGCTCCTGGCCCGATGGCCAAACATCTTAGCTGTCGGCAGCGGCCACCACCACTCTCAACGACGACTGCGCTAACATTATTCGCAACCATTAAGTACGGATTCATTCATGCCTGAATTTCATAATCATCGGCGCCTTGCTGCAATTCTGGCGGCCGACCTCGCCGGCTACAGTCGGCTGATGAGCGAGGATGAAGCAGGTACGCTTGCGGCGCTCAAGGCCCACCGCTCAGGTCTGATTGATCCGGTCATCGGCCGACACCGAGGCCGCATTGTCAAAGTCATGGGGGATGGGTTGTTGGCGGAGTTCGCAAGCGTGGTCGGGGCGGTACAATGCGGCGCTGAGATCCAGCGCGATATGGCAGCGCGTAACGCTGGTAAAAAGTGCCCGATGAATTTTCGGATTGGCGTGCATGTGGGCGATGTGATCGTAGAGGGCGATGATCTCTACGGGGATGGCGTAAATATTGCCGCGCGACTGGAGGGCATCGCCGATCCAGGCGGCATTTGCATTTCGCGCCAAGCCTACGATCAGGTAAAGAAGCAACTTTCGCTCGACTATCGCAGCCTTGGGGTGCAACAGCTAAAGAATATTCCGGAGCCGGTTGAAGTATTCTCGATCAGGGGCGATGGTCTTGCCGCTACTGATGATCGCCAAGAAATTCGGTACTGCCGCGCACCTGATGGCGTCCGCCTAGCCTATGCGATCAGCGGCCATGGACCACCGCTGGTAAAGACCGCAAACTGGCTGAATCATCTTCAATACGATTGGGAGAGTCCAGCCTGGCGCCACATCTTACGTGGGCTGTCCCGTGATCATACCCTTATCCGCTACGATGCGCGTGGTAATGGCCTCTCCGATTGGGATGTTCCTCACCTCTCCCTCGATGCGTGGGTTAGCGACATCGAAGCGGTGGTTGACGCTGCCGGCGTCGACCGATTTCCGTTACTCGGAATCTCGCAGGGGTGCGCGATTTCAGTAGCTTATGCAGTGAGGCATCCGGAGCGGGTCAGCCATCTGATCCTATACGGCGGCTTTGCGCACGGCGCCAATAGGCCAAACTCTCCGCTGAGGGAAAAATGGAAGGCGGTCGCAACTCTGATGCGCTCGGAATGGGGCACCGATAGCCCTGCATTCCGGCAGATGTTTACGCTGAAGTTCATACCTGACGCGACAAAAGAACAAGTAGATGCCTTCAACGAATTGCAGCGAAGGTCCACGTCCGGGGAATGCGCTAGTCGCTACATGGAGGCCGTGATCGACCTCGACGTGATCGACCTCCTTTCCAGGGTCACTGCTCCAACTCTAGTAATGCACACCCGGGGTGATCTCGTAATCCCATTCAGTGCAGGCCGCCGCATGGCAGCGGACATTCAAAATTCGCGGTTCGTCGCACTTCAGGGCAACAATCATCTATTCCAAGAGGGCGAACCGGCGTGTGAACGATTCTTCGAAGAACTAAAGTTTTTCCTAAAATGACACGCTTAGACGTATTCCGGGATGGGCCACTGCGCCAAATGTTCATCGCTTGATGCGCAGTTCGGTTCCGCCGACGCCGCCGAAGGCGACCCGCCTGCATCCGCGGCGGGGTTTTTTCTTCAACTTGCCCATTTTTTGCGCCGATCGCCGACTTTGAGAGTGCCCGTTATCTGAAGCAGCGCGAACACATCGGCGTCTTTCAGATTTTTGGTAGCCCAATCCACATCATATCGGATCACTAGTCGCACGAGGATGGCAAGCCCAACGAACAAAGAGGCAAGGAATACGTATACAATGGCATTCGATCATGATCGGCGTTTAGAGCGCAAATGTGCAGGCCTTCGATTTCTGGCGCCTTTTGAATACGCAGCGTGGTAGGCGCGCCAAAGATGACGCGCAGCAATCAATTCGTCGTCGCCTACGCCAAGCGCATAGAGATAGACCCGAACGACGCGCCATACTTCGTATCCGGGAAGAAAGGATCACTTTTCGGGTGCGCGATGGTGGTCAGGCCGCCGAATCCCATGGATTTTCTTGCCGACTATCCGCCAAATCGCGGGAGCTGCAAAAACCCGAGCCAATATTGATGCATGGCTACTTCGGCTTTCACCTTTGCTCGGGGAGCCAGATCAAAGACGTTTGGCCCGTCATGAGATCCGGGCAATTTTTGCGGAAGCGGTAATGGAAGGAGTCCGCCAAAGGAGAAAGGCAAAGCCGCCCGAGGTGTTGGTTGATTTCCAGTCGTGGAACTTCGCAATCGAAAATATTGCGTTCAAGAAAGTCTTCTTATGGCACGGCGATCAAGATCGTATCATATCTCCGGCGCTGGCCCATCTGTTGGGGCAAGGCTTGCCGCAATGCACTGCGATCTTTTATCCCGATGATGGCCATATCTCGCTTATAGCGAACCATGCGCAAGATATCTTGAAGGCGATGCGCAGTTAGGGCCTCGAATCGCTTAGCATTGTTGATGGCGTGAATCCGCCTGAAGTCCGGGCAACGTATAGGCGGCGGCCCAACATTGCGCCATATCGACTAACGCAAATTATATCGGATCGGCACGACAATGGCGATTTGCCCGCCGTGAACTTCTGGCGGCGGCGGTGGCAGCGGCTGGGCGCGCGCGATCAGCTGCATCGTCGCGCGATCGAGCAGGCTTGAGCCGGAGCTGCGCACGATGCGCGCGTGGTGCACGTGGCCGCTGCGGTCGACGCTGAAGGCCAGCCGCGCCACGCCTTGCACGCCGCGCGCCTGCGCCGCGGCCGGGTAGCGCCTGTAGCGCTGCAGCCGTAGCACCAGGGCGGTTTTCCAGCGCGGCACAGCGTTGGGATTGTGCCTGCGCGCGCCGGTGTGCGGCGCGGTCGCGCGCGCGGCCTTGTGCTTGCTCGGGGTGGTCGGCTCGGGCGTGCGCATGGCCAGGCGCTCGCGGCGCTTGCGCTCTTCCCTGATGCGCTTGGTGGGGCGGGGCGGCGGCATCACCATGTCCTTCGTCACCGTGTGCGTTTCCGCTGGCGGTGGCGGCTTTGGCACTTGCACTGGGGCCGGCGCGAACTTTTCGATCGGCGGCTTCGGCGTCTCGGGCGGCGACTTGAGGTCGGCGGTCACCGCCGGTTTAGGCTTGGGCGGTTCGACCTTTTCCACCTTCTGCGGTTGCGGCTTCTCGACCTTTTCGACCTTCTCGGGCTTGGGCTCCGGTGGCGGCTGCGGCTTGCTCGGCGCCACGTCGTTTTGCGGCTTGGCGGGCACCGCCGCGACCGGCGCCAGATCGATCAGGATCACTGGGCCTTTGGTCGCCGGCTCGTCCGCGGCGCGCCAGTGGCCGATCAGCGCCGCCGCCGCAGTCGCGTGCAGGCCGAGCACCAGCACGAAGCAGGCGGTCCAGCGCAGGCCTTCCGGCCAGCGCCGCCAGAAGCCACGCTGCCGCCGCCCGCTCATCGCGCCAGCTTGTCCGCTTCGAGCCCGACCAGCGCCACGTGCAAGTAACCGGCGTCGCGCAATTCGTTCATCAGGCCCATCACGGCGCCATAGGGCACGGCCTTGTCGGCGCGCAGGAAGACGCGCTTGTCCTTGTCGCCGGCGGCCCCCTTATCGAGCGCGCCAGCGAGTTCGGCGCGGCTGACGATATTGTCGTTGACCGCGAGGGTGAGGTTCGATTTGAGCGTGAGATAGAGCGGCTTGTCCGAGCGTGGGTTCGCCTGCGCGCTGGCCGCCGGCAGATCGACGCCGATGTCGACGGTGGCGAGGGGCGCCGCGATCATGAAGATGATGAGCAGCACCAGCATCACGTCGATGAACGGCGTGACGTTGATCTCGTGCAGCTCGGTAAGATCGTCGTCGCCGTGGTCGAGACGCAGGCTCATTGTTTGATCCTTGTTTGACTCTTGGCGTCACCTATTCCGCGGCCGATACCGCGCGCGGCCTGGCCGGCGGGTGCTGGGCGAAGACGCCGCGGTCGAGGTCGCGGCTGATCAGGCGCAGCACCGCGGCCGAGGCGTCGGCCTGCAGCGCGCGGTAGCCGGCGTTCCAGCGCGAGAACATGTTGTACATGACGACCGCCGGGATCGCCGCGATCAGGCCGAGCGCAGTCGCCAGCAGCGCCTCGGCGATGCCCGGTGCCACCACCGCCAGGTTGGTGGTGTGCTGCTTGGAGATGCCGATGAAGCTGTTCATGATGCCCCACACGGTGCCGAACAGGCCGACGAAGGGCGCCGTGGCGCCGACGGTGGCGAGCACGCCGGTGCCGCGGACCATGCCGCGCGCGCCCACCGCCTCGATCCGCTCCATCCGCGAGGCGATGCGCTCCTTCACGCCCGCGGGCGACAGCGCGCCGGCCGAAAGCAGCAGCTCGTCGGCGGCAGCGCGCACAAAGGGCCCGACGCCGTCCCGGCGCTCCGCCAGACGCTCGGCCGCCTCATGCCAGCCGCGCGCCTGGCCGAGCGCGGCGATTCCCGCGCGCAGGGTGCGGCGCGCGATCAGCAACTCGATCGATTTCGCCAGCCAGATGGTCCAGGTCAGCAGCGAGGCCAGCGCAAGCCCGATCATCACCGCTTTGACCACCACGTCGGCCGACATGAACATGCCCCATGGCGACAGGTCGTGCGGCAGCTTGAACCGGATGTCGTCCTTGGACGGCGCGGGCGCGGCGCTTGCCGGGTTGACGGCTTGCGGCGCGGACGCAGGGCTTTGCGCAGCCGCCGCGGGCGTGCGCGCGTTGGGCGAGGAAAAGGTAGGGCCCGATGGGCCGGTTGCCGGTGCGGCCTGTTGCGGCGGACTGGCCGGGGCGGCCGCCGCCTCCGGTGTTTGTGCAAATGCGAAGGCAGGCAGCAACAGGCCGAACGCCAATATCACAGCCGAACGCAGCGAATTCTTCACCGGGCTTGTACGCATTGCACCGAAAATTCCGCGCACTGGAAATCCTTTACGCTGTCGCTCCCGCCGTTGAGCCTCATTGTGAACCGAATGCGCGCGCGACGCCACCGCCTTCCGGCGCGCGAGCGAAGCGAGCGAACCCGGAATCCAGAGCGCGACGCGCAAAGCCCTTCTTGTGGCCCTGGATTCCGGGCCCGGCGCTTCGCGCCGTCCCAGAATGACGAACTGATTACCTGAAGGTTGTATAAGACTCTTTCGACGGTGCGCGCTGCCTCGCCGTCATCGCCCGCGCTTGAAGTACGCGCGCACGATCGCCACGATGAAGGCGCCGGCGACGAAGAAGACGAGCACGGGCAGCCAGATCATGAGCGCCCCCAGCAGCAGCACCAGCATGACCGCCAGCAA
>JARRNI010000024.1:0-15124 GCA_037385125.1 Pseudolabrys sp. | reverse complement strand
GGCAAACGACTCTACGTTGCCACAGACGGGAAAGAGTATGTGGTGAGCTTGCAGAACACCTGCCTGAATTGCCACAACAATGCGAGCAAATTTTGCGAAAATACAATCACGCCAGGCCCCACCGTGCCCTCGGGATGCGCCCACCGGCGCCCGAAACAATCTTAGGGAACGACAAAATCTCTGGTACTGATCTATGGGGCTAGACATGCGGACACCAAAGGTGACGACCGGTTACGTGCGGGCGACCAGCCTCAGCCGATCACCTTCAGATAAGTGAAGCCCGTCTGCCAGAGCTGGTTCGGCGCCGTCGTCTTAATCCTTGAACTCGTCAGCCGCCTTCATGACGATGTGGGCTGGACTGATAATCTGTTCAGTAGCTCGATCCCGGCAAGGGGTGCAACCTTGCCGGGATCGCTGCAGTCATCGGGTACAGGAGCAGAGAAACCCGACCTACATAGCCAGTGTAATTGCCGGCGCGACCGCCGCCTGCCCGCCTGTGGCAAAATGGACTTTTTCAATTCCTCGACTGGAAAGATAGCACGCATTTTTGTGCGCTGAATTGCGTTTCAAAATTAGCGTAAGGAGTTAATCTTAATAGGCTTGGTTAAGCTGCAGCGCAGATAGAATTGGCCTCATTTTTGACGAGCAGATCGCTGCCATTGCTCACACCCCTATAGGCGGTGACAAAGTGATGGCAGACGGCGCGCAATAACGCGTAATCATTTCGTTTTGGAGTGCCCGGGATGGTCGAGTACCTCAGCCATTCGGCTTTCGCCCTCACAGATCCGGGCGTGCGGGTTTCCCGCACCCGGCTCTTCCCAGGGATAACCTGCGTCATGCTGCACGGACCGGCCAGGGATGAGTGATGCGGGGAGTCGGTAGGGGGAAGCGCATCTGCAGGGCCGCAAACGTCCGCCAGCCCATGCGCCGCGTTTTCTGACTACGTCGTCGCAGGCAATGCAGCCAGATGCGAAGCAATTCCCGACGGAACGCGGTAAGCGCTGGGAAGTTTTGCGGTCGGCCATAATAGCCGTAATGACCGAGCAGAACGCTGGTGTACCAGCGATATTGCACGGTCAGCGGCGCATGCATCAGCCGCCACGCTTCTCGCCGCAGCGCTTTCAACTTTCACGTCATTCGCGAACCTTGCGTTTTGAGCTTCACAATGAACCTACCATCCCGCGTCCACCCGCAGTAGTGGATGAAGCCGAGGAAGGCGAAGGTTTCCGGACGCCGCAGGCCACGCTTTCGGCGAGTCAATGCCGGTAGTCGGCCGAACTCGATCAAGCGCGTTTTATCTTCGTGGATCGCCAGGCCGAACTTGGCCAGTCGTTCTTTCAAAGCAGCCTTCATCCGCTGCGCATCGTCCGCTTTCTCAAACCCCATGACAAAATCGTCGGCGTAGCGCACGATCACGACACGACCGTGTGCTTGGCACCGGCGCCATTGCTGGACCCAGAGATCTAGGACGGAGTGCAGAAAGATGTTGGCCAGAAGCGGGCTGATGCCCGCCCCCTGCGGTGTTCCCCTATCCGTCTCACGCCACTCACCGCTTTCGAGGACGCCGGCTTCGAGCCACCTCCGGACAAGTCGGAGAATGCGCGGGTCGGCAATCCTGTGTGCGAGCATCTGCATCAACCAATCGTGGTCAACCGAATCAAAGAAGCTGCGGATGTCAGCGTCAAGCACCCAGTTCACTCGTTGGCTCATGAGCGCCGTGTGAAGCGCATCAAGCGCCATGTGCGGGTTCCGTCCAGGCCGAAAGCCGTAGGAGAACCCACGGAAATCAACCTCATAAATGGCGCTCAGAAGCTCCGCGACTGCGCTCTGGACGATCTTGTCCTCCAGGGCCGGCACACCGAAAGGTCGCTGTCCGCCATCTGCTTTCGGGATATAAACGCGGCGTACCGGTTGTGGTCGGTAGCCTCCGGTGTGGATGCGCGCGTGCAGATCTTGAAGGTTCGTCTCCAAGTTCTGCTCGTACATCTGCACCGTTATCCCATCGATTCCCGCACTCGCCTGCCGCTTCTGTCGCCGAAACGCGCGTTCAAGCGCGGCCCGATCGATATGATGCAACAGTGCGGTGAACTGGGTCTGGCCGGCCCGATGGGCCGCCGCATTCACCCGCGCAAGGTTTGCCGGTAAGGTTCTCCGGCTCTGAGTCCGGCCTCCCGTTTCCTTGCGCAGGGTCTCCCTGGGCTGGTCCCTTCCCTCCACGCGTCTCGTTTCCTTCGACGGCTTCATCGGTAGTATGAACCAGTCCGACTCCCGACCTCAGCTCGGATGACGCCTTCGGCTATTCCTCGCCGCCCTCCCCCGCCAGAGACCAATCCGGCGGCCCCGGTCGGGCCTCTCATGTTCCGATGATTGCTTTTCATGCGTGGCCTGACCTTCGACCCCGGCGGAGCGTCACCATCTCGCATATCGATGGCGCACATGCTGCCTTCGTGTACGGGAACACACTCGGCCTCCGCGACATTCATCCTTTCGAGGCTCAATCCCACACCCCACATGACCCCTGTCTACACTTCAGACCCCGCGTTACCGCAACGCCCGCAAGACTCGGTACCGGCCTGCCCGCTGCGGCTTTGACCGGATAGGACTCACACCTACAGGCAATCATCAGCTTCCATGACGTACTCCCGTCCAATGTTGAATTAGGGAGGAGGCGTTGCCCACCTTGAGCCAGTAGGGGGCGCCGATTCCGCGAAGGAGGGAAACGCCATGACGAACAGTGCTACCGCAACTGCGCGACGAGGCGCGCGGCGGTGCCGGCCATGCCGGCCACCGCCAGCCCGTTCCGGTTCTCCATGGTGGCGTGGCCCATATAGCAAGGCCTCGCCCCCGACCGCCGGCCCTGCGATAAAGGCGGCTTTCGGGATCGCTAGTGCTGCCGTGAGTGTCCTTCTCGCGCTTCTGGCCATGGAAGCTGGCCCCCCGCCGCCATCGCCACTACCATCCTTGGGTCGAAAGCTTTTATGCGAAGCCCACGCCTCGATAGATATTCCGCAGCGAAAAAATGCTCGTCGGACAACAGCGTTCTGACCTTCGGGTGATTGCCGATCCCGGCCGTCAGGCAGAAATTCTCGAAAGACCTGCCCACATCTTGCCAGGCCATTTCGAGAATTGGGAAAAGCGGAAGGCAAGTTGCTGTGGTACTGTTCATCGTGGCGTTGCTCTCCTTTGCGGAATCGACACCCCGAGCCTAACGGCTCAAGGTGCGCAACGCCTCCTCCCTAATCCAAAATTGGAGGGGCATCCCGACTTCGCCCCCGTGCACATGTATAACCTGACAAATGATGGCATCGACATGCCGGTTCGGCAGGTAAGGTGTGCCCAGGAAAATGGTTCGGAAGCATTTCCGGACAAAGACAGGCCCGCCTGGTGCTGCCGAACCGCCGGGTCAAAATGCCGTGGTCACTTGCGACTCGCTGGCAGGCTTGGAAGCTCGAGAATTGCGGATTTATTCTCATTCTGCAGAGTGGCTTCTCGGCCTTTCACCCGACGCAATGTCCACCCAAGGTGGGATTCTCCTGTTTTCAACCGGATCGTCCTCTTTGTTGTCTTATCCAAAAATATAGCGACACCCTCGCTCTGCCCTGTGATCGCACCCACAAGAGCAAGGGGCGGTCGTGACGGCGAGACTGAGGATTGCAGGACACGAGAGCTTGGACGTCGATTTGGAGAAAAAATTGGCCGATTCCTAGTCGCACTTAATGAAGACAAGGGAATAGCCCACAACGGATTGGCATGTCCGACTGCACTTCGCGCTCTCGCGCCTCCTCGTTTGACCTTTGTAGATACCCTACCATTGTGAATCGCTCCCACGACATTATGCGGACCATCTCGCACAGCAGTCTTTGCCGACTCGGCGTAGGTCAAATGTTGCGGAGCTGCCCTTGCGAGGCTGACGGCGGTTATTAGCCCCACCAGAATGGCTCGCCTCGCATATGTTGCGCGTAAACGCATCATTTTGCGCCTAGCCATAGTCCGGAGGCCGCTAGCACCACACGCATGCGACCATCTCCTCTCGGCGGCGTTGGTGCTTGCACATCTAACCGCTTGATAAATAAAAAGGGCATCCCCGCTTCAATGTCATAAAGTACTTTCTGCAGCGCGATCTGCTTGAGATCGCAAGTGGCCATCACCGTCACATAGCCATCTCTGGAACGCGCTCCCTGCCGCTCGATTTCCGATGAGACCACTGTGCCGCCAGCACGAGTGATTATATTCGTAATCCGCTGCAGGAGTGCTGCGCTAGCTACTGTTGCCGATTTGCCCTCCAAAACGGGAGATCCCGCGGGCCAAGGTCCATTATCAGCAGGATTGCGGCCGTTTAGTCGAGAAAGCATTTCAAGTGAGGCATTTCGAGTGCGATACATTTCTATCACGTCCGCAAACGCATAAACGGTGGTTAGACACAAAACGATGATTAGTGCGACGTAAATAAGTGCAGAAAGGCTGGGGTAGCGCGTGAAGTAACGGTTCACAGAATCAATGGCAATCATGATGACGGCCCCAGAGGTTTAATGGTGGCTTCGATGCTAAAATGGTCAACCGAGTGCGATCGCCTTGTGGGCGCGAAAAAGGTTGCCCGAGTGAAGCGACCCGATTGTTCGATCAATCCAATTAGCGACGGAGCATCTTGAGTAATTCCGGTCAAGCGCAATTTATTGCCTTCAACACGAAGCTCGGTCAGGTAAGTATTATCGGGAAGAATTTTCGATAGCGTCTCCAATACTAGTACAGTTAAAGGCGAATCGTGCTTGCGTCGGGCGAGTTGCCACTTGGCGGCTAGCATCGACTTTAGTTCGCCGTTGTGAGTGATACCCGCCGCAGCGCGAACTCCTGAGATCCTGCGCGCAAGCTCATCTTGTTGGCTGGAGATGTTTGCAGCTACGATTGCCCTAGCGCCAAGCGCGAATCCCGCGGTAATACCCGCAACAACGAGAATAGTTATAAGTGCTTGGCCAATTTGGTAGATATTTTTTCCTCCTGGGCCTTTTTGCTCCCAGACTTTGATCGGAACTGCGTCGATGCCAGCCTCTGGCGAAGTGGTACAAACAGCAATCGATTGCGCGCCGTAATTTGCAATTGCCTGCGTGTAAGGCCTGATCAAAGCAAGGGCGGTTGCGGCAACGGTAACGACCATTTTTTCTGCGTCGGCCTCGGCTGGCTTGCTCCATCCGAATGCGGCATCGTCGGCATTCCAAGGTGTCAGCCGGTCGATCTGAGATCGTACAATGCCCGGTAGAAATTCGGTGGCGCGATTAGGAAGCTCGAGCGGCCGGAAAATAAAACGTTCGGATTGCAGTACCAATTCTATTTGGCTGTCTGACAACGTTCCAGCGAGCGTTGTTGAGTTGCCAGGATCAATTTGGCCATCGACAATTTGGATGCAGCCATGGCTCATAGGTGGTTCAGCAACTTCTTCATTATTATTGTCAAGAACGAACTGGCCGTTCTTAACTTCAATCAACCTAACCATGGGTGATGAAGTAAACCGACCGAGTAAATAATAGGCAAAGTCCGCCACAGAATCGATCCAGCGGAAAAAGAAGTCTCGGATCGCAGCCAATGTCGTAATTATGATAGTTTTGTTCACAGGCCATTATCCGCAATTGTCTGATCAAACGGATCGCGCCAAGATAAGACGGCGAATGGTTGATCGCCTTTGTCAAATAACAAGATAACCACTTCGGCCTTCTCTCTGTGGCCATTGTCAAATGTGATTCGAACTGTGACGCGGAGCGTTTTGCTGCCCGCTACCGTCACATACTGCCGTGCGTCCTTAAGCAGCGGCAGTAACAGTTCTGCATTTCCCGGGGAGGCTCGTCGCTGTGCTAAGAATGTATCTAAGAGGTCTTTACTCATTCCGGGCAGCGCTGCAATCACTTCCGGTGCAGCCTCGAGCACATTAACTTGCGCGCGACCGCTGTATACCGTGACAAACGGCAGAGCGCGCTCGACAAGTGGCATCGGCAGATCGCGGACTAGCGATAACTCGTTAACATGGGGAAAGGCAGCTTCGCGCGGCTCATAGGTAAAGCCCGCCATCCGATAGGCCAACGCTTCTGAGTCTTGTTTGTTGGACGGGGTTGTCCGCCAGCCAATGATCCGATCGGCATAGACGTTAGCATCATCCGGGGACGCCCCAAGAGCTACGAAGAGCCCAGCAAGCAATTGTTTCGGTGCTTTATTGAGATCGATCCGCGCGTCCTCTGATCGGTATTGAACTACCGCGCTTTCTTTCCCCAGGCGAAACTCGAACCGTCCATGAGTCGGACGTAGTTGTGCTGCAGCTTGCTGCCGGTAAGCCGTGAGCTCGAGCGCGGCCGATACCAGCGCCTCTGCCTTCAGGTGATCATCATATGTTGCGAAGGCAGACGCGGTATTGATCACATAGACGGCATAAATCGATGCCAGCACACTCAGGGCGCCAAGAATCCACAAAACCGCAATTAGGATGAATCCATCGGAATCAGTCCTCTGCAGCTTCAGACTGGTTTTGGATGTGTCCATTGTGGTCACTGCTGAATGGCTGATTTCTTCGCTGCGAGGGATTTTTCGGACTGTAGACACATGGCATACGACTTTGCGGAGATGCACGTAACAGGAACACCCGCGTGAACGGGCGTGGCGGTCGATACGGGAAGCGCGTTCCCCATGGTCGCGTCACGCACGGTCATCCTCACAAATTTTGGTAATTCGATTTGCTCGTGCCAATTGTTCCGCCAAACTCGATCGGCCCCGGCATACGAAAAAGAGAGCCGATAAGGGGCCCGCAGTAGCTCCACCGGATTGGTGAAATGTGGTTCAACGCGATCGACCGGTACGAATGGCGCTCTCGATCTGACTAGAACCGGACCCTGCTCACTAGGGATTTCTGCAATGTGGACAAATTCCAGGCCCGGTGACGTATTGGGACCGAGCGCGGTGCGCACAAAAGTCACTGAACTTTTTGTTCCATCGAAAAAAGGCTTGTGGACCTCACCATTTATCGGAATGAATTGTGCAGCCGCGAGATCGGCCGAAAGCCGATCAAGTCCAAGCGCGATTTTTTCATTGCGCTGAATGTTGGCAAGCCCACGATTCCAGTTCGGCAACCACTGAGCCGTAATTGTCGCGAGCGCGGCAAGAATTAAGCCCATCAGCATCGTCGCGACCAAAGCTTCAAGTAATGTAAAACCCGCTGTGGCTTCCCCGTTGTATTGTTCGCGTGCGGTCATCGGGCTCTTCTCCGCTGTAGGCGGATCGTGCTGATCTGCATCGCAACCCCGTTCGGTGACTTGACGGTCACGACGACTTTCTGTGGTGCCCATTGTTTAGGAGAATTTTGACTGGCGCTCGGTGTCACGAACGGCAGTACATCGACACGCCAGGTGTGATCGGCAATCGCTCCCGACAAAGCGCCTGGCGCCAGGCGATCACGGCCTGGAAGCGCAGTCATGACCGCGCGCGCTATTTCCAATTGGGTCAAATGTTCATCGACCGATCGAACACCGCGAGCTGTGGTCGCAATCAAGCTACCAATCGACGCCAACGCAACAGCGACGATCGAAAGCGCAACAAGCGCTTCGATCAATGTAAAGCCTGCTGCCGTGTCTTCAGGTGTGGTTGAACGGAACAATCTCGACCCCTCCCGTCAACCAGTTCACGCGCACTTGGTAACCGACACCCGAGCGCCTCAACGAAATGACCCCACCGCACGACATTCCGGAGGCAAAGAAGCGGATTGCGGAGCCGTCTATATGATGACCACAACGGGCCGGCAGTAGTGCGTCGAATGTGACATCGTCCGGCACGCGTACGATGCGACCGGTTGCACCGGAGCGAACCAGCCGGGATACCGCGTCAACGTCAGTAGTGATTTGGGATTGACGGCGCAATGCCGCTTCATGATCGGCTTTCAGCAACGCTGCGGTCGCCAGCGCATAGGACTGAAGTCGAGTCTTGGATGTGCCGTGCGGCAGCATCGGTACGGCGATCGCAGCAACAATCGCGAGGATGGCAAGAACGCATAGGGTTTCGAGGAGAGTAAATCCATGCTCACCGTGGAGCTCGTCACCGTGACCAGCTGTTGATATTAGCTGATGCACCGGTACCCCCTGCTCGTCCATTCGGGCCATAGGAAACAATGTCATAGGGTCCGTGCTCTCCAGGCGATCGGTAAATGTACGGTTTTCCCCAAGGGTCTTTTGGGACTACATTCCCCTTCAAATAAGGGCCGCTCCAACCCATCACCCCGCCCGGGCTGTGCATCAGTGCGTCGAGACCTTCAGAAGTGGACGGATAATGTCCGGTGTCGAGAGCATAGAGATCGAGGGCACTCTCTAAGCTTTCGATTTGGATCTTGGCAGCTTTCACCTTTGATTCGCCCAGAAAGTTGAGAACACGCGGGGCGACCAAGGCCATAATGAGCGCGATGATCGAAATGACCACGAGCATCTCAACGAGTGTAAATCCTCGTTCACCGGCTCGCCGGAAAGAGCTTCTCCGGTTTCGAGTTAACAAATAGTTAACCATGATCAAGACCTTCATTCTCTTATCCGATTGATTGACTAACAGATAGCAGCGCGGTCATTACTGATACGATAAGGCCGCCGACAATAGTGCTGATGAAAATGACTGCCAGCGGACCGACGATTCCGACGGCGCGATCAAGGCTCCGCTGTAACTTGGTCTCATAAAACTGAGCCACGCGTCCGGCTAGGACCGGTAACTGCCCAGTTTCTTCACCAAGGCGTAACATGCGCACCGCCAGCGGTGGTAATGTCGCAGTCTCTTCCAGAGCCTCCGACAGTTTGATGCCCTGCCGAATCCGTTCCACAACCCGAGTCCAAACCGCGGCATCGCCCATGGCCGCCATCATGTTAGCCAGAATGCGTAGTGTGGTTGTGAGCGGCACTGCAGCAGTGAGCAGGACCTCGAGGTTGCGACAGAACATGGCAGTCTGCTGTAACGCTAGTATCGAGCGGATTACCGGCAGACGTGCAAGGCGTCTGATGATTGCCGCGCGAAACTTGGGTTGGCGTCCCAAAAATAGCGCGCCAGCCAGCAGAATTATCGCTGCCGAGCCAATCAAATTCTTATGCGCAGTTAGGAATTCCGAAAGTTGCAGGAAGGTCCCAGCTATTGGATCGATCTTGGCGCCCATGTCATGCAGAACTGAGCCCAATTGCGGCAGTACAAACATGAGAAAAAAGACGAGCACGCCGGTTGAGGCGAATAGTAGAAAAGCTGGATAGCGTACTGCATCAGCGATTTTACGCCGCAACGCCTCAGCGCGGCTGCGGTCACCGGCTACCACCTCGAGAATCTCTGCAAGTGTTCCCGACGCCTCGCCGACGCGGACAAGTGCTACATACATCGGAGGGAAAAGTTCAGGGTGGTGCGCAAGAGCTTCGGCAAAACTTTCACCCGCTAAGACGCTCGAGCGGATGGCACGGACGGTCGGGCGCAATCGACCGATGTCTGCGTCGGTTGCGAGCAGTTCGAGCCCGCGGTCGAGGCGCGCGCCGGCTTTGAGCAACAGCGCAAGGTCGAGAGTGAATATTGTGACATCCTCACTACGACCACGTTCAAATCTGAAGGTTAGGAGTGAAGCTCGCGCTGTGTTTTCCTCAACAATGGTGTCAATAGGAACCAAGCGGAGGTAATCGATGCGGCGAGCCACCTCCGCTGCGGTCGGCGCAGTAATCAATCCGCTTACGATTTCGCCATTCGCAGTCAGGGCTCGATAGCGGAAATTCGGCATAGCCTCACCCTATGGTGGTCACCCGGAAAACCTCAGCTGGAGACGTTATTCCAGCAAGGCACTTGGCCGCCCCGTCCTCGAACATGGTTGTCATCCCCGCGTCTCTCGCAGCGCGTCTGATGGTTGCGGAATCGGGCGTGGATTTCATCAGCTCGCGTATCTCTTCGGTAATCTCCAGTACCTCAAAGACACCAGTGCGCCCCCGGTAGCCGGTTCCATTGCAACGCTCGCATCCACCAGGAAGGTGTATGGAATCGCCCACCTTTAAATAAAGCATTTCGTACCGAGGGTCCGCCGCAAGAGAAGCTGAGGAAATCTGCTCTTGAATTTTGCAGTAGTCGCAGAGTACTCGGACCAGCCGTTGCGCAATCACTGCACGTAGCGTGGACTGCAGCAGAAAATTTTCGACGCCGAGATCCAGCAGGCGCGGCACCGCGGTAGCTGCGGTCTCAGTATGTAATGTTGTGAGCACAAGATGGCCGGTGAGCGCTGCGTGAATGGCAATGTTTGCGGTTTCAGGATCGCGTATCTCTCCAACCATGATCACATCGGGGTCTTGTCGAACGAAGGCACGCAGAGCTGCTGCAAAGGTTAATCCGATCTCTGGTTTTATTTGTGATTGATTGATGCCACGAATTTCATATTCTATCGGGTCTTCGATTGTGAGAATTTTTCGGCGTGTGTCATTCAGCGCGGTAAGCAAGGTAGCGAGCGTTGTGGTTTTGCCGCTCCCGGTTGGACCGGTGACCACGATGATGCCATGCGGAAGCTCAAGCAGTCGACGCAGCTTCTCTTGGTCGAGGCTGGCCAGGCCGAGTTTTGTGATCTCGAGCATGCCGCGATCTTTTGGCAGCAATCTGATGACCGCGGACTCGCCGTAGCGCGTCGGCATTGTAGCGACGCGAATATCAATATCAGACCGCGCGACCCGGAGGTGTGCCGCCCCATCCTGCGGCAGCCGGCGCTCGGCAATGTTCAGTCCAGCAAGAATCTTGATACGAGAAATCAGAGCCTGCGGCAATACGTCCGCTGGCGTCGGCACAGCTTGCAATAATCCGTCGATGCGCATTCGTAATACCACAACAGTTCGAAATGGCTCGACGTGAATGTCGGTTGCACGTAGTTCGATGGCCTTCTGTAGGAGATCGTTGACGGCCCGAACGACGGGTGCGCCGCTGGCCAGATCACGAAGGCTATCGACGTCATCGCTGGCCTGGGTCGGCGCCGCTTCGATGTCCTCTGGCGCGGCTAGCTCGTCCTCGCCAAGCCGCTGCGTTAGTGCAGTAGCGATTTCCTCGAAGGATGCTACGGCGAGTGCGAGCGGACCACCGAGCGTGAGCTCCGCAGCGTGAATGGTGGCTGTGTCGCTGGGGTCGGCGACGACCAAAGTAATTTGGTTGTCCTCCGCGATTCGGCACGGAAAAACCGTCATCTCATTGAGAAAGCGGTGAGAAAACGCTCCGGCTTGCAATGAGGCAGCAAGTAGTTGGGGCAGGTCTAGTCGGGGCAGCTTGTAAAAATGCGCAATCTCGTCGGCAAACGCGTCGGCCGAAAGGTCAGTAAGCTCCCAGAGCTCGCGCAGTTTTTTTCCTTTGCGAGGCTGGTCTGGCGAAGTGAATTTTGTAAGCAAATCACCCGCGAAGGCGTGCTTTCTCGCCAAATACGCCACGAACTCGAGCGCGCCCGCGAGCGGTTGCCGAGCGGGGATCGATTGCCCAGCCGGTATGCTCGTCTCAGGAACAGTGCTCCCAACGGCCCGAGCCAATTTGAGATTGCCAGGACGCACTACCAAACCCTTTCAGATTCTGAAGGGATAAGTCATCGGCGTTAAACAGGTGCGCCGGTTATCATTGTCATTTGAGCGGTTAAGGAATTACCAAGATATACGCGCAGGGCGAGCAACGTTTGTAATAATTCAATTTGACGTGTATGCACCTGGCCGCAAGCCACTGAAGTAATTGAAAGATTTTCGAATTAGTCTCTTGTTAACCATCAGTGGCGAATGTTGCCGACTGTGATGTGCCGTTAACCAAGTATCAAGCGGCGAATTTTGGGGAACAGAGCGCCCACATGAAAGAGTGGTGGAAGTCCACGATGGGGTCGACTCCTAACGGGCCGGCACTGGTGACCCTCGCCTTGCTTGCGGTGCTTCTCGCAGGCTGCGTGACCTCAGGTGGTGGTCAGGGCTTGGCATCGTCACCCCAACCCGCTTTCGTTGATCAAATTCGCGAAGTCGATCTGACGCCGCCTCCTCGACAGCACTTCGGCGGTAAGGAAACGATAATTTCCAAATCAATACGGCACGCGGAAATCTACAATGGCGACGGCACTGTCGCCACTCTAGACACTCAATCCCGCAGTGCCAGTCGCAACGAAAATTCCCTCGACTCCGCCATCGTAAACTTCGCCACCGGCTCAACCGGTGCGCTGCCCCATGCCAAGAAAGCGGACATGAGCAATAAGGGCTACCAACTCAATTTCGAGAACACGCCAGTCGAAACAGTCGCCAAAGCCATTCTTGGGGACATCTTGGGCCTAGGCTACACGATCGATCCGCGCGTGAAGGGTACGGTGAGCCTATCCTCGGGGCGGGCAATACCGAGAAAGGACCTACTGTTTGTTTTGGAAAGCGCGTTGCGTATGAGTAATATTGCGCTTGTACACGGCACGGAAGGTTATCGTCTCATTCCCACGAATGAGGCGCTTGCTACTGGCTCCGCCGATTGGGCACGCGATCCATCGGCTGGCTATGGGATAAGTGTAATTCCATTACAATTTGTATCAGCGCAGACCCTGGTTAAGCTGCTCCAGAATTATGCTGCCAAGCCGGGCATGGTTCGTGCCGAGCCGTCTCGCAACTTGATTATCATTCAGGGAACCAGCGAAGCTCGCCGAGCCGCCATCCGAACTGTGCTCAGTTTTGATGCGGATTGGATGCGCGGGCAATCGGTCGGCATTTACCCGGTAAATAATAGCACGCCTGAACCGATCATCCTGGAGCTTAATCATATTATAGATGCGGGCCGAGGCGGTCTCAGTCAAGACCTCATCAAGTTAGAACCGATCGATCGGCAGAATGCTATTCTTGTTGTTACTCGCGAGCGCGCACTACTTCAACGGGTTGCAAGATGGATCACGCGATTGGACAAATCAGGTGGCGCGGGCACCGCGCTCAGAGTGTACCGCATGCGCTACGGTGATGCGCGTAAAGTTGCGACGCTTCTAAATGATATGTTCGTTGGTGGTAATACCAGTGGATTGGACTCGCCGAAGAACCAATTGAGCCCTGGCGCAGGCAGCGTCGCTTTAAGCAGCCCTAGCTCACAAACGTTGGGCAACTCGCAACCAGACACAACTGCCGCGCATCCTTCTTCACCTGACAAATCAAAGCAAGCTTCCCCTTCGCTACTGAATACGCACTTCAGCAGCCCGCGGGTCGCGGGTCCGGCAACTTCGGAGACCCACGACAACGGTCTCTTTGGGAGCAATTCGGGCGCACTCCCACCAATTCTCCCCAATGTTAGAATTGCCGCCGATGCCGTCAACAATAGCTTGTTGATTTATGCCAACCAAGAAAGCTACGGCATCATCAAACGAGCGCTGCAGCAGATCGACCGGCCACAACTCCAAGTGGCGATTGATGCCACCATTGCCGAAGTGACGCTAAATCATAATCTCCAATATGGTGTCCAGTTCTTCCTAAAGAGCGTCAACTTGGGCGCTCCTGCCCATACAGGCTCATTGGTCAATACCGCAGCCAAGGCAGTTCTTAGCCGAGTTCTTCCTGGATTTAATTTCCTGATGGGTACCGAAGCAAGCCCGCAATTGATCATCAATGCTTTGCATGCGGTTACGGATGTGAAGATCCTTTCTAACCCATCATTGGTCGTTGTAGACAACCAAACAGCGACTCTACAGGTTGGTGACGCAATTCCAATCACAACGCAGTCCGCACAATCAGTGATAGCGCCGGGCGCGCCAGTCGTGAGTAATGTCGAGTATCGCAACACCGGCATAATTTTGAAGGTAGCACCGCGCATTAATGCCCACGGCAATGTGCTTCTGCATATTGCGCAAGAAATCAGTGCGGTCACCGATAACGGCAACAGCCATACACTGACGCCGACCGTATCAGAGCGCCGAGTGGAAAGCTCGATTTCGGTTGCAAGCGGGCAGACCGTCCTTTTGGCGGGATTGATCAGTGAACAGCGAGACCACCACCGCGAGGGAATTCCCGGCCTTGATCGCATCCCTGGTATTGGACCATTGCTTTCGACCTACAATAGCGGGACGCATCAGCGCACCGAACTGATCATTTTCATTCGACCGCAGATTATTCGCAATGGTATAGACGCCTATCACGTCGCGGAGCGGTTGCGCGATAAGATTCTCAGGAGCCGCCACGGCATAATCCCCCCACAGAACGGCACGTTTGCGACACCATGAAGCGCGTTACCAAAAACTCGGCGGTTAGTCCGAGGGGCAAACGGCGGCAGATCGGCTCTTTGGGGAGACCGGTCGGCAGGGTGATAGCTCCAGGAGTCTGGACGAAAGTGATTGTTGGGTTCGTTGCGGCGGCTGCGGTGACTATCAGCATTCTCAGCGCGCCCGGAATGATTGGCTTTTTGGCAGCGGGCCTTGCACTAGTCATGCTGGCAATCGCAATAATCGATTGGCACAGCTTCATCATTCCTGACTGGTTGAACGCTGCAGGCTTTTGTCTCGCGGTCGTACATGCGGCGGCGCAGGAACCAGCGGCCATGGTTTCGGCGGTTGCGTCTGCGGCAATGCACGGCGGCGTGCTCGCGCTAATTTTCTTGGCTCTACGCTATGGCTACGCACAACTGCGGGGCCGGCAGGGGCTAGGTTTGGGAGACGTCAAGCTCGCACTTGTTGCCGGTGCTTGGCTTGATTGGCGAATGATTCCGGTGGCGATCGAGCTTGCGGTATTCGCCGCGCTGTCCGCCTATGGATTGCGGCAGATCGCATCGAGTCAATCAATCTCGGCCATTAATCGAATCCCATTTGGTCTGTTTTTTGCACCGGCAATCTGGATAAGTTGGGTTATTCAGGTGCAGTGGCTAGCGCCTTTTTAAAGGCATCAGTAACCGGCGCGCAAAGCACACGCCATCATCGGCCCGTGCCGTCGCGTAGCGCGCAATGGTCTATTCGTATTCCGAAATCCGCGCCGCTGTAGCGTAACATCCATACCCAAACCTGGTCGCCCGGCTGTAAGCCTCCGATGTGCCTTTCAATTACCCACATTTCGACGCTGGCCGCATGAGGCGAGCAAATCAGATTTCTTGAATCGGATGAATCGGTTGTGATTCCTTTTCGAGCACCCTAATCGATTCGGAGGGTGCTTCC
>JARRNI010000023.1:0-19310 GCA_037385125.1 Pseudolabrys sp. | reverse complement strand
CGGCGCATCTTCAAGAGCCTGACCGTGCGCGAGAACCTGATGGTGGCGGCGCGCAAGCCGGAGAACGGCAAGCACGCGGCGACGCACGCCCCTTGGAACGACGCCACCGTGTTCGCCATGTTTCCGCGGCTCGACGAGCGCCGCAACCAGATCGCCGCGCATCTGTCAGGCGGCGAGCAGCAGATGCTGGCGATCGGCCGCGCGCTCATGGGCAATCCGCGCGTGCTGCTGATGGACGAGCCGTCCGAGGGCCTCGCGCCTCAGATCGTCGCCGAGGTGATGGCCACTATCCGCAAACTGAAGGAGAGCGGGCTTTCGATCGTGCTGGTCGAGCAGAATCCCAAGCTGGTGTTCGACATCGCCGACGACATCGTCATCCTGAACAGCGGGCGCGTGGCGGTGGAGTCGACGCCGGCGGAGCTTTCCAAGGAAGGCGTCGATCTGCATCAGCACCTGGGGGTGTTCTAGCTGAGGCTGTCGTCCCCCGCGAAAGCGGGGGACCCAGTAATCATCGCGCGTCAAGTTGAATTGAGGAAATACAGGGGCTACTGGATCACCCGCTTTCGCGGGTGACGACAAGCGGGGGAAATTCAATGGCCGACGTCTGGAACAAATACGCCAACACGGCGGCGCGCAAGCATGGCAAGCCGGGGCGCGAGGTACGGCCGAAAAGCCTCACCGTCGATATGCACTGCCATGTTGCGGTACCGCGCGTGGCGGAGATCGTCGAGCCGCATCTCAAGGAAGCCACTGATCCGCTGGTTCAAGACTCGACGCCCGAGACCCAGGCCCTGATGGCAAAACAGGCGGCCGATATCCGCTCGCGCATCAGCACGACGGACGAGCGCTTCGGCGTCATGGACGAGATGGGCGTCGACATGCAACTCATCTGTCCGGCGCCGCCGCAGATCTACTATTACCTGCCGCTCGACGTCGGCGTACAGGCCGCAACTGTGCTCAACGACGGCATCGCCGAATATATCGGCAAGCACAAGGACCGTCTGGTCGCGCTCGGCGGGGTGCCGATGCAGGACGGCAACGAGGCGGCGAAAGAGCTCGAACGCTGCATGAAGCAGCTCGGCTTCGAGGGCGTCGAGATTCTCACCAACGTCAACGGCAAAGAGCTGTCCGATCCGGCCTTCGCGCCATTCTGGAAGAAGGCCGAGGAGCTCAACGCGCTGGTGCTCATCCACCCGACCGGCTTCACCCAGCCACAGCGCTTCGCGCGCTTTTACTTCAACAACGTGATCGGCAATCCGCTCGACACCACGATGGCGCTGCACTACCTGATCTTCGACGGCGTCTTCGAGCGGCATCCCAGGCTTCGCGTTCTGGCCGTCCATGGCGGCGGCTTCCTCGGCGCCTATTCGGGCCGCATCGATCACGCCTGGGGCGCGCGCTCGGACGCGCACGGCGACCTGCCGCAGCCGCCGACGACCTACCTGCACCGGAACGTCTATTTCGACACCGTCGTCTTTACGCCGCGCCAGCTTGAAGCGCTGGTGAAAACCTATGGCGGCGACCGGATCGTGCTGGGAACGGATTATCCTTTCGATATGCTGGAGTACGATCCGATCGGGCATGTCGCGTCGGTCGACAGCTTCGACGACGCAACCCGTGCGGCGATCTGCGGCGGCAACGCGAAGCGGCTGTTAGGGCTGTAGCTGCACCAAGCCATCCGGCTGTCATCATCCGCGCAAGCGGATGATCCAGTAATCACGGTACCATCGGTGCGTACTGGATGCCCCGCCTGCGCGCACAGGCGCTGGCGTGAGCTGCGTGTCCCGGGCGTAGCGCAGCGTGAACCGGTGCGCTGCATCCGGGACACGCGGCTCATGTTAGCGTTTACGCGCATGCGCGGGGCATGAAAACGGCGGATGCGGCGCGTCTTACGCATACAAAAAATCCAGCACCGCCGTTTCCGCCAGCACCGCGCCGGCGGTCGCGTGGCGGCCGGCGCGTGCCTGCTCTTCCTCGGTGCGCGTCGCCTGCAGATAGGCGCCGAGATGGCGGGCGCGCTGGATGATACGGAAGTTCTCGTTGAGCCGCGCCGCCTCGTAGCGTTGCAGCGCCCCCGCCACATCGCGCTCGGCGCCCAATGACTCGACCAGCGCGGCGGCATCGTCCGCCGCCTTCGACACGCCGGCCGCCACATGCGGGCGCGCCACGAACGCGGCGTCGCCCAGGATCGCCACCCTTCCGAATGCCATGCGCGGCGACTCCAGATCGTAGATCGGCTGCAGGATCGGCTCGTCGATCATCTTGACCACCTGGCGGAACTGCGGGCCGAGCAGCCGCTCGGCGTCGGCACGCATCTCGGCGATCGCCTCGCGCCTGATCAGCGGCGGCGGAATCGAGATCTCATGCGTCACCCCGTTCTCGTCGGTGAGCAGCCATTGCAGTTTCGTCTTCTCGTCCGCTGGCCGGTACCACACCACGTTGTAGCGGCGATGGCCGGTGCGCAGGTCGTTATCGGGACCCGCCACCGGATAGCCGAGGCACTGCTCGCCCGGCGGCAGCGTGAAGACCATGTATTCGAACACCTCGCGGTGCACGTCGGGCGGAAACACGCTCTCCGCGATCAGCGCGCGCCAGGCGCTGTAACCGGCATAGAGTGGCGTGACGTCCGGGGCTGCCTGCTGGCGCACGGTCGAGCGGATGCCGTCGGCACCTACCAGGAGATCGGCATCAACGTTTTCGCCATCGGAAAAATGCGCCGTGACCTTGTCGCCGCTTTGCGAGAAGCCGGCGAGCCCGCGTCCGCGATGATAGCGCTTGGGCGGAAAGGCGTCGCGCAACAGCCGGTAGACGCGCTCCCAGGCGGTGAGCACCTGCGGACATTCGATCTCGTGCGTCAGCCGTCCCTCGCGGTCGAGAATTTTTCGTGTGGTGATATGCACACCGAGTTCGTCGGTGGCGAGGCCCAGGCCCTGCAGCCGCTCGATCAACTCGTACTGGGCGACGATGCCCGCCCCGCGGCCGGACAGTTCGCTATCCACGCGCTCGTAGATATCGACCTTCCAGCCGGTCCGGCGCAGCAGCAGCCCGCTGAGCAGGCCGCTCATGGAGCCGCCGATCACGATGGCGCGCCTGTTTTCGGGCCCGGCCAATTGATGTTCCTCAATCTTTAAGTCCGCCGGAATATGCTATATATGACGATAAATAGCACTGGAGGAAATTGTCATGGCCCTCACCATGCTTGATAAGGCTGCCGAAAAAAAGGACCAGTCGCCTTGGCCGGCCGACATCGCCGCTGAATTCGAGCGCGAAAGCAAGAAACCCAACCCCTGCGTCGGCACGCAGCTCTTGTCGGAGAACGAGCGCACGCGCGTGTGGATCATCCGCCTCGCGCCGGGCGAGCGCGTCGGCTTCCACCGCCACGTGCTCGATTATTTCTGGACCTCGGTCTCCGGCGGGCGTGGCCGCCAGCACGTGCACGACGGCACCACCGTCGAGTACACCTATCAGCCCGGCGAGACCCGCCACGAGACCTACGGCAAGGGCGAGTTCAAGGTGCACGACCTGGAGAATCTCGGCGACAGAGAAATGGTGTTCATGACCGTCGAGTTCAAAGACAGCGCTAATCAGCCGATGCCTCTGCCGGCGGGCGTGCGCCCACAAGCAGAAGCCGCGTAAGCCAGCGCGCCAATCGTAACACGGTGCCCATCCCGGATAGCGGTCCGGGGCGGGCTTTTTTGTCGCCCGTTGGGATGCACGCGGTCACACCATATGCGGGCTAGCCAAGCCGCGTCCCTTCCTGCAAACTGCGCCGCCAAACCCGGCCGCCGCGCTTGCCAAGGCGCGGCGCGCGGGTCCGCAGCGGGGCGGCAACTCACCGCGCAGCGGCAAAAAAGAAACGTGGTTCAAAGGGGAGTGAAAACCGGCCATCGCTTCACTCGGATTCCGCATGCGTTTCACGGCGCCGCCGGCCGCGGCCGGCAAAGGCCCGCCTCGAATGAATGCGGATGAAGGCTGGGCTTTGCGCCGGTCGAGACCTGTATGGACGTCAATCTCCTGATCAACGCGATCATCGCAGGGCTCTTGCTCGGCGGCTTCTACGCCGCGGTCACCGCCGGCATCTCGATCTACGCCGCGGTCACCGCCGGCATCTCGATCGCGTTCGGCATGCTCGACATCGTCAACATCGCGCATCCCGCCTTCATCATCATCGGCTCCTACATCGCCTATATCGTCAACACGAAGCTTGGCATCGATCCGATCGTCGTCAGCATCGTGGCGCTGCCGGCCTTCTACGCGCTCGGCGCGCTGGTCTATCAAGTCTACTACCTGTCGTTCGAAAAGCGCGGACAGGAAAGCCTGCGCGGCCTCGCCTTCTTCTTCGGCCTGCTGTTCGTCACCGAGGTATGCCTGCTCCTGGTATTCGGCGTCGACTACCGCTCGGTCGATGCGCCCTATATCGGCTCCAGCCTGATACTGGCCGGCTTCGAATTCCCCTACCGGCTGCTTGTGCCGTTCCTGGTGTCGATGGCGATGTTCTTAGGGCTCCAGCTCTTCCTCTCGCGCAGCTTCATCGGGCGCGCGGTCATGGCGGTGTCGCAGGACCCGCTAGCGCTGCGCCTGATGGCGATCGATCCGACCCGCATCAAGCGCATCGCTTTCGGCATCTCGATCGCCACCGCGTCCCTGGCCGGCGCCTTCCTCATCATCATCCAGCCGGTCATCCCCTCGGTCGGCCGCGACTATATCGGCCGCATCTTCGCCATCTGCGTGCTCGGCGGGCTGGGCAGCCTGCCCGGCACGCTGATCGCAGCGCTGCTGCTCGGCGTGATCGAAAGCCTGACCTCGACCTATTACGGGCCGTCCTGGGCGCCGGCGGTATCGTTCGGCATCCTGCTGCTGACGCTGGCGGTGCGGCCGTCCGGCCTGCTGGGACGCTAGCCCCGTGCGCACGCCCCTGTTCATCCTCCTCGAGGTCGTCTTCGGCGCGGCGCTCTATCTGCTGTTCCGCAAATACGGCAACGACTATGTGTTCTTCGCCGGCTACACCGTGCTGCAATACGTCGTGCTGGCCACCGCCTGGAACATCCTCGGCGGCTATTGCGGTTATGTGAATTTCGGTTCGGCCGGCTTCTTCGCGATCGGCGCCTATTCGAGCGTTTTCCTTTACACGGTCGGCCAGAGCCTGGACGATCTGTTCTCGGAGCATACCGCCGGCCTGCTGCACCACATCTTTCCCATTCCGGTGCCGATCCTGATCGTGATCGGCGGCGTCATGGCGGGCCTGGTTGGGCTCGGCACCGGCTATCTGACGCTGCGGCTGCGCGGCGTGTTCTTCGCCATTGCCACTTTGGCGCTGGCGGTGGTTTTGGAGACTTTGGTGGTCAACTGGCAGTTCGTCGGCGGCTCCCGCGGCGCCTATGTCATCCCGCCCGCCAAGGTGCCGGTGTTCGGGCCCTACATCCAGTATCTGTTCGTGCTGATGATCATTCTCACCATCATCGCTTTGACCATCGCGCGGCTGATCGAGCGCTCGCGGCTGGGCATGGGCTTCGCCACCATCCGCGACGATGAGATGGCGGCGGAGGCCTGCGGCGTGCCGACGCTGCGGCTGAAGCTGATCGCCACCGTGGTGTCGGGCGCGCTCATGGGCATGGCCGGCGCGCCCTTCCCGTTCTATATCGGCTATGTGGATCCGGGATCGGCCTTCAACCTGTCCTATGCGGTCAACTCGATCGCCATGCCGATGATCGGCGGCACCACGAGCTGGGTCGGTCCGCTCATAGGCGCCATCCTGCTCGGCACGCTGCAGCAGGTCGCCACCGTCACCATCTCGTCGGTCGCTAACCTGCTCATCGTCGGCCTGCTGCTGATCGGCTTCGTCATCGTGGCGCCCAAGGGCATCGTCGGCCTGTGGGAGGACTGGATCAACAAATGGAGGGCGAAGCCGTGAACGCCCCGCTGTTGCAGGTCGATCAGCTAAGCAAGCGTTTCGGTGGCTTCGTCGCCCTCGACACCGTTGATCTCGCCGTCGCCGAGGGCGAGCGCGTCGGCCTCATCGGACCCAACGGCTCCGGCAAGAGCACGCTGGTCAACTGCATCTGCGGCACTCTGCACAACGAGGCCGGCAGCGTCACCTTCGCGGGCGAGAAGCTGGACGGCATGATCGCCCACGAGCGCACGCACCGCGGCCTCGCCCGCAGCTTCCAGCTCCCGCGCCCGTTCATGAGCATGAGCGTCGCCGAGAACATCCGGGTGCCGCTGGTCTACACCGTGAACGCGCGCCACGGCGCCCAACACCTCTCCCATGCCGAGCTCGACGACCGCTGCCACGAGCTCCTGGCGCTGGTCGCGCTCGAGGGCAAGGCGCGCAACAGTCCGCGCGACCTGACCCAGGTCGAGATGCGCAAGCTGGAGCTGGCGCGCGCCATGGCCGCCGATCCCAAGCTCCTGATCGCCGACGAAGCGATGGCGGGGCTGTCGCATTCCGAGGTAGAGGACATCGTCGCCCTGCTCATCCGGCTCAACGAGCGCGGCATCACCATCATCATGATCGAGCACATCATGCGCGCGGTGATGAAGTTCTCGCAGCGCCTTGCCGTGCTGGTTTCGGGCAGGAAGATCGCCGACGGCAAGCCGGACGACGTGATCAAGGACGACGAAGTGGTGGGAGCCTATCTTGGCACCTAACAGCAACAGCATCACCGTCGACAAGATCGATGCCGCCTACGGCTCCGTGCGCGTGCTGGAAGACGTCTCGCTCACGGTCGGCAGCGGCGAGACCGTCGTGCTACTCGGCACCAACGGCAACGGCAAGAGCACCGTGATGAAGTGCATGATGGGCCTGGTGCGGCCGAGCCGCGGCCGGATCGTCGCCGAGATCGACGGCGAGAGCCACGACCTCACCGGCCTGACCACCGAGCAGATCGTCAATCTCGGCGTGGCGCTGGTGCCGGAGGGCCGCCGCCTGTTCCCGCGCCAGACCGTGGAGGAAAACCTGCTGCTCGGCGCCAGCCGGCGCAATGCGCGGGCGCAGATTAGGGCCAACATGGATTTCTGCTTCGAGATCTTCCCGCGGCTGGCCGAGCGCAAGAGACAGCTCGCCGGTTCGATGAGCGGCGGCGAGCAGCAGATGCTGGCGCTCGCGCGCGCACTCATGCTCGACCCGCGCATCCTCCTGATCGACGAGCCCTCGGTGGGCCTGGCGCCGCTGCTGGTCAGCCGCACTATCGAGGCCATCAAGCAACTCAAGGACCACTACAATCTCACGGTGCTGATGGCCGAGCAGAACTTCACGCAGGCGCTGCGCATCGCCGACCGCGGCTACGTCATCGTGCACGGCAAGATCGCCTTCGAGGGCGGCTCAGCCGACGAGCTCAACAACAACGACCTGATCCGCCACTTTTATCTGGGGATGTGAGTTCAAGACACCATTAATCAGAGTTTGTCATTCCGGGACGGCGCGAAGCGCCAGGCCCGGAATCCAGTGCCATACGAAAGACTTTGCAGAATCACCCTGGATTCAGGGTTCGCTCACTGCGCTGCGCCCCGGGGATAACAGAAACAAAAAAACGGCGCCGCGGTTTCCCGCAGCGCCGCGTCGCATCAACCCTTCAAGACGCTTACTTGTGCGCTTTCGCGTACGGGTAGATCATGTCGCCGGTCTTCAGGTTGTTCGGCTTGAGCACCGTCTGGTAGCTCATGCCGCGCCACGTCTCGAGGTTCGCGTCCGGCTTGATGTCGTGATACTGCACGGTGAGCATGCGGCCCTTGGCCCACTCACCCTTCTTGCCGAACTTGATCGGGCCCATCACGGTGTGGAAGGTCGCCTTGCGCATATAGGCGGCGAGCTTGTTGTCGTTGATGCTCTTGGCGCCCTTGATGGCCTGTTCGAGCACCTGCATGCGGGCATAGCCCCAGCCGGCCAGATAGTAGCCGAGCGGATCGGCGCCGGCAGCCTTGGCGCGCTTCTGGTACTCCTTGAAGAACGCCTCGGTGCCCTTGTACATCTCGTTCTTGGCCGGCACCCAGGTCTCGTAGTTCACGATGCCGTTGAGTTTCTGCTTGAGCTTGTTCTTGAACACCGTGGCCTGCAGGCCGACCATGGCGCCGCCGAACATTTTCGGCGTGAGGCCCACTTCGTTGGCCGCTTCCACCATGCCGACCGAGTCGGCCGGATAGGCGCAGACCACGACCAGATCGGCATTGGCCGCCTTGAGCGCGCGCGCGATCGGCGTGAAGTCGGTGGTCTTCGGCGGGGGCGGATAACGCTTGTCGTAGACGATCTTGAAGCCGTACTTCTTGGCGTTGGCGCGGGCGCCGTCGCAGGCGTTCTGCGCGAAGTCGGCGTCGGCGGAAGCCAGCGCGATCGTCTTCGGCTTCGGCTTCTGCGCGGCCGCGAGCTCGAAGAAGCCCTTCGTAAACGAGCCCTTGGTGTCCGGGCCGGTCGGAAGGATCGAGAAGTATTTCGGATAATGGAACTTGGCGTTCACGTCGAGCGCGAACAAGCTGATGAACAGCTTGCCCTTGCGGATGACGATCGGCATCGCCGGCGCCACGTCGTTGGTGGCATAGGCCGAGAGCACGAGGTCGACATGGTCGACGTCGAGCAGCTTGGTATAGATCGACGGAATGTCGGCCGGACGGCTGTGATCGTCGTAATACTTGAGCTCGACCGGACGGCCGAGCAGCCCGCCGGCCTTGTTGACCTGGTCGGCCCAGATCTCCGAGGCGAGCAGCGCCTGCTTGCCGTTGGGGCCGAGGAAGCCGGTGAGCGACATGGCGAAGCCGATCTTGATCGGCTTCTTATCCGCCGCGCTGGCGGAATGCGTTACGAACATCGCGCCGGCCGCGAGCGTCAGCCCGAGACCCGCAATCCACGCGAATGTCCTCGATTTAAGGTATCGCAACATATGGTCTCCTCCCGTTTAGATATTATTTTGCGGCATCTTACGCGGTTTCCACCGGCCGATGCTAGAGGCCGCGCTCATTAAATTGGTGGGCTATATCCCCTCCACCATGATGGTCTCGACCTCGCCGGCGCCGTTGCGGCGGAAGGCGGCGGCCCGGTCGTATTCCGGCGATGTGAAACAAGCCACCCCCTGCTCGAAGGTGGGAAATTCGATCACGATGAAGCGGTGGAATTTGTCCGGGCCTTCCATGATTTGAAATTTGCCGCCGCGCGCCAGCACCTTGCCACCATATTTGGCGATGATGTCGGGCACCAGATCGGTGTATTTCTTGTACTCGACAGGGTCGTTGATCTTCGAGCGGGCAACCCAGTAAGCTGGCATGCCTTATCTCTCCTTGAGCCTCGTGGTTCTTGACGGCGGGCGGCATTGAACCGGATGCCCGCTCTCAGGTCTACACCAGGGTCGCGCGCAAGCAGGGTCGCCATGAAGAACCTCAAGATCGACGCCGAGCGCCTGTGGGACGATCTGATGGAGACCGCGAAGATCGGCGCCACGCCGAAGGGCGGCATCTGCCGGCTCACCCTCACCGAGCTCGACGCCCAGGTGCGCGACTGGTTCAAGGCGCGCTGCGAAGCGCTCGGCTGCACCATCACCGCGGACGACATGGGAAACATGTTCGCCCGTCATGAAGGCCAGCGCGCCGATGTGCCGCCCATCGCCATGGGCAGCCATCTCGACACCCAGCCGACCGGCGGCAAGTTCGACGGCACGCTCGGCGTTCTGGCCGCGCTGGAGGCGCTGCGCACGCTAGTGCAGGCCGGCTACCAGACCTTCGCGCCCATCGAGCTCGCCAACTGGACCAACGAGGAAGGCGCCCGCTTCGCGCCGGCCATGATCGCCTCCGGCGTGTTCGCCGGCGTGTTCACCCGCGAGTGGGCGGCCGCGCGCAGCGACCGCGCGGGCGAGACTTTCGGCGCGGCGCTGGAGAAGATCGGCTATCGCGGGCCGGAGAAGTGCGGCGATCACAAGTTGTCCGCCTTCTTCGAGGTGCATATCGAGCAGGGCCCCTATCTGGAAGCGGAGGGCAAGGACATCGGCGTAGTCACCGGCGTGCAGGCCATGCGCTGGTACGAGGCGACGGTCACCGGCCAGGACACCCATGCCGGCACCACGCCGATGCCGCGCCGGCACGACGCGCTGCTCGCCGCCGCGCGCCTGGTGGAAGCGGTGAACGCCGCGGCCCGCAACAGGCCGGGCGCGGTCGGCACGGTCGGCCTGATGGAAGTGAAGCCGGGCGCACCCAACGTGGTTCCGGGCGAAGTCTTCTTCATGATCGACATGCGCGCGCCCGATCCTTCCGTGCTCGACCGCATGGAAAGCGAGATCGCGGCTGCCGCCGAAGCCGCGCGCGCTGAGCTGGGCGTCGCGGTCGCGATCAAGAACATCTGGACGCAGCCGCCGCAGCCCTTCGACCCTGACTGCATCGCCGCCGTGCGGGAGGCTGCATCCGTCTCCGGCTTCTCCACCCGCGAGATGATCTCCGGCGCCGGCCACGACGCGGCTTATGTGGCGCGGGTGGCGCCCGCGGCCATGATCTTCGTGCCGTGCAAGGACGGCATCAGCCACAACGAGGCGGAATATTCGTCGAAAGAGCAATGCGCCGCCGGCGCGCAGGTGCTGCTCGAGGCCGTGCTCGACTACGACCGTCGCCTCGCGGTGCGGTACGGAGAGCGGTGAGCTTGCTTGTCCGCGCCGTGCGCGCGTTCGGCCATGGCGATCAGGGCGACGCCGCCGAACAGCAGGTTGACGCCGACTAGGAAGCCGAGCGCGCCGGGCGGAACGACCGGCGGGCCCATAACGATGGAGCCGCCCACAGCCAGATCGAAAATGCCGCTCGCCACCATCCAGCCCCACCGGCTCGAAGACAATCGGCGCCGGTGGGAGAGTGCGAACATGATCGAGACGCCGCCCTCGATGATAAAGAAGCCGAGCAGCACAAGGGTCAGAAAGACAGCGGCGATCTCGGCATTGGCAAGCAGCACCCCACCGACCGCGACCGCCAGCACGCCCGACACCAGTGACCAGCCGAAACCGACCGCCGTGCGCGCTCCGAAAGTCGTCACCAGCCCAATGATGCCGCTCACCAGCAGCACCCAGCCGAGCATGACGGTGATCGCCAGGGTCGCGAGCGGCGGCAGCACGATCGCGGTGGCTCCCAGCACGATGAGCACGGCGCCCTCAACCAGATAGAGCGCCCAGTGCTGGTGCAACTCGATGTCGAAGACGCGCCAGATTTCGCCGAGATTCGCCTCACTGCTGGCCATCGCAGCAGAGCACTCCGGTTCCGTCACTCGAGCGCCGATTGTGCCCGCCGGTCATGACAGCGGCATGTCAGGCCGCGCGCTATGCGGGGCGGTGAGTTCTCCGGTCTTCCTTGTGCGCGCGTTCCGCCATGGCGATCAGGGCGATGCCGCCGAACACCATGTTGATTCCCACCAGCAGCCCGAGCGCCCAGGGCGCGATCACCGGCAGGCCGTAGAGGATATAGGCGCCGAGCCCTAGATCGATGACGCCGCTCGCCATCATCCATTGCCAGCGGCTCGACGACATCTCGCGCTTGTGGGCGCGGGCGTACATGATCGAGGTGAAGCCCTCAACGATGAAGAAGATCACCAGCACGCCGGTGACGAAAACGGTGCCGAGATCGAGATTGGCCAGCAGCAGGTAGCCGATGACGATGGCCAGCACGGCCGACAGCAGCGACCAGCCGAAGCCGGGCGCGGCCGGCATCCAAAAGGTCGTGATCAGGCCGACAATGCCGCTCACCAGCAGGAGCCAGCCGATCAGGACGGTGATCGCCAAAGTGGCGAGCGGCGGCAGCACGATCGCAGTCGCGCCCAGGACGACCAGCACCACGCCCTCGAGCAGATAGAGCGCCCAATGCTGGTGCAGCTCAACGTTAAAGGCGCGCCTTATATATTGGATGTTGCTCAGCACTCTGGCTTCCCGGCCCGTATTTCCGAGCCCGGATCATACCATGTGGGCGGCGGCCCCGGAAACCGGTCCGGCGCGCGCCGGGCTCTCACATCCACAATTGGTGGCCTGACATGCCCTTATAGATGCCGGCGACGTATTCGCCGTAGCCGTTGAAAAGCTGCGTCGCCACCCGCTCGCCGGTGCCGATGATCTCCTCGGTGGCCTGGCTCCAGCGCGGATGCGGCACCTTCGGATTGACATTGGCCCAGAAGCCGTATTCCGACGGCTGTATCTTCTGCCACATGCCGATCGGCTGCTTGTCGGTGAAGGCGAAGTGCACGATCGACTTGATCGACTTGAAGCCGTATTTCCACGGCATCGCCAGCCTTAAAGGCGCGCCGTGTTGCTTATCCATGGGGTGGCCGTAGCAGCCGGTGGCGAGGAAGGCGAGCTCGTTGGTCGCCTCCGCCATGGTCAGCCCTTCCACATAGGGCCAGGGGAACCAAGTGAGCCGCTGGCCGGGCGCGACCTTCGGGTCCATGAAGGTGGTCATGCGCACGAACTTGGCGGAACCCAAAGGCTTGGCCAAATCGACCAGTTTCTTGAACGGGAAGCCGGTCCAGGCGATCGCCATGCTCCAGGCCTCCACGCAGCGGTGGCGGTAGAGGCGCTCCTCCAGCGTCATCTTGCGGATCAGGTCACTGATGCCGATCTCGATCGGCTTCTCCACCATGCCGGATATCTTCACCGTCCAGGGCCGGATCGGCAGCGCTTGGGCTGCCTGCGCGATGTGCTTGGAGGTGCCGAATTCGTAGAAGTTGTTGTAGTTGTCGTTGATCTTCTCGTCGGTGATGGCGCGGTCGAGCTTGTATTTCGGATTGCGCTTGGCCGGATAGAGATCGGCGGTCGGATCGCTCGCGGTTGCCGGCGCGGCGGCAGCAAGGCCCGGGGCGAGCACCAGCGCGCCGACGCCGGCAGTGCCGATCAGCAGGCTGCGACGATTGAAGACCAGGTGCTCTGGCGTGGCGAGACGCTCAGGGATTTCCCAGCCCCGGCGGTGGATGATATTCATGGCGGTCCTCTTGCGAATCGGCACGCCTCAACAGGTACGCAGCGCGGCCGTCACAGGCAAATCACGCTTGCGGGAGGGTGAGCACAGCCTCGTGTCCCGGGCGCAGCGCAGCGCTCCGCAAGTCGGATGTTTCCGACTTGCGGCACTCCATAAAGCGCCGCACATCGCGTAAACGCGACGTGCGGTGTGGTGCGCTGCAGACCCGGGACCCATCTTATTGCTTCGTGTCGCCGCAATTAACCGGGGTCAGGCCTACTCCGCCGCCCTTCGCGCCGCCACGATCTGATCCGCCGTACGGCCGGACAGCTCCTGCATATGGTCGAACTTGAAGGTGAAAGAGCCGACGCCGGCGGTGGCCGAGCGCACCTCGATGATTAGGTCGCCGATCTCCGCCTCCGGCAGCTGTGCCTTGACCACGTCCCAACCCGACCAGCCCGCGCGCGCGTCGAAGCCGAGGATCTGCCCGCGCCGGCTCGACAGGATGGCGTTCATCTTGGCGGTGGCGTCGCTCGGGCAGACGATCTCCACCTCATGGATCGGCTCCAGCAGCACCGGCTGGCATTGCGGCAGCCCTTCCTGGATGCCGATGCGGCCGGCGGTGCGGAACGCCATGTCGGAGGAATCGACCGTGTGGTAGGAGCCGTCGACCAGCGCCACATGCAGGTCGACCACGGGAAAGCCGAGCGGCCCATGCTTGAGCGCGTCGACCACGCCCTCCTCCACCGCCGGAATGTAGTTGCGCGGCACCACACCGCCGGTAATGCGCTCCTCGAACTGGAAGCCGGACGAGCGCGGCAAGGGCTTGATCTCCAGCACCACGTCGCCGAACTGGCCGTGGCCGCCCGACTGCTTCTTATGGCGGCCGCGCACGCTGGTCGGCTTGCGGATGGTCTCGCGGTAACCGACCGTCGGCGGCCGCGTGGCGACCGGCACCGCGAAGCGATCGGCTAGCCGCTCGGTGGCAACCCGCAGATGCATCTCGCCCTGGCCCCACATCACCACCTCGTGGCTCTCGGCGTCGTGCACCACGATGAGCGAGGGATCCTCCTCGGTCAGCTTGGTGAAGGCGGCGCCCAGCTTGACGTCGTCCTTACGCTCCTTGGCCTGCACCGCGATGGCGAGCACCGGCGGATAGGATGCCACCGTGATGAGCGAGGGATGCGCCTGCTTGCCGGTGGACAGCGTGTCGCCGGTCTTGGCGCCGTCGAGCTTGCCGAAGGCCACCGTCTCGCCAGCGCTCGCCTGGCCGCGCTTCTCGAAATGCTGGCCCATCATCTTGAACACGCCGGAGACGCGGCCGCCCTCGCCTTCCGCCGTATTGAAGGTGGTGCCGTCGCCGGCCTGCCCCACCAACAGGCGCGACACCGACATCTTGCCGCCGTGGGTGGTGTGGAAGGTCTTCATCACCAGCGCTACCGCCTCGCCCTTGGCGTCGACGCCGAGCCGCACCGCCGTCTCTGCCACGCCGGGCGCTTCATGACGCAGCGCCTTCATCAGGCGCAGCACACCGTTCGAGCGGGTGGCGACGCCGAGCAGCACCGGCACCACCTGGCGCTCGCGCAACTCCTTCGACAGATCGTCGAACACCTTGTCGCGCGGCGGCTGGATATCTTCCAGCAGCTGCTCCATCAGTTCGTCGTCATGATCGGCCAGCGTCTCCAGCATGGAGAAGCGCGCTTCCTTCTCGCGGTCGGCGTCCTCGCCGGCCAGATCGACGATCCCGGACGGCGCGTGCTCCTGGTAGACATAGGCGCGCTCGAGCGCGAGATCGACGAAGCCGGAAATGAGGTCGCCGTTCCAGATCGGAATCTGGCGCAGCAGCAGCGGAACGCGCGAGGCCGGCTGCAACAGCTTAAGCGTCTCGCGCACGCGCTTCGCGGCCTTGTCGATCTTGTTGAGGTCGAGGAAGCGCGGGATGTTCTGGTCTTCCAGCTCGCGCAGGATCAGTTGCAGCTGCGGGACCTTCTTCTCGTCGGCCTCGCAGACCACAACCGCGGCATCGACCGCCGGCAGCACACTGCGCATGTCCTGGATGAATTCGATGGAGCCGGGGCAGTCGACGAAGACGTAATCGTCGCCCATGAAACTGGTGGTGGCGAAAGTCGCCTCCACGCTCATCTTATGGTCGCGCGCCTCCTTGCAGGAGTCGCCGACTGCAGTACCCGCGTCCACCGTTCCCTGCCGCTGGACGGCCCCTGTGCGGGCGAGAATGGCCTCTAGCAGCGTAGTTTTGCCGCTCTGGAAGGGGCCCACCAGCGCAATGCACCGGGGACCCTTGGATGCCGAGCCATTTTGTCCCATGAAATACCTCCCTTGCCGGCCGGGAGGTCGGACCTGGTATCCCGGCCCTTGTCACATCATCGTCGCAGTAGTGGGAGGAACTGGCAAGGGCGCAAATCGTCCACTGGGCCGGAAGCGGATCGCGGGCCGGCAGCGACGAAAACTCAGATTGTTACCCTGGCTCGAAACGGGTGCATTCGCCAAGAAACGAGTCAAAAAATTCGCCATCCGGGCAACCGTTCGTCGTCGTCGGCGGCGGCGCCGGCGAGGTGCTACCGCTGCCGCCGATCGAGCCGCCGTCATTATTGCCCCAATTGGTCGGATCGTCCTCGCGGTGACGCTGCATCAGCGACTTGTTTTTCTGGCCGAAATAGAACCGCAAGCCGCCCCAGATGCCGTCGTATCCGTTCTCGCCGATGCGCCCCTCCGCGAACAGACTGGCCATCACGCCGCGCCCCAGCGGCAGGCCCCATTCGCCGCCCAGCGCCAACGCATTCTTGCCGTACATATATCGGTACCCGACATAGACCTTGAGATCGTCCTGCAGGTAGTAGGCCAGATTGACCTCATCGAAGAAGCGGGTCCTCAGGTCATAGGTCTGGATGACCGAGCCGACCGTTTGCGACACGCTGTTACCGAACTCGACGCCGGCGATGCCGCGCAAAGTTCAGCGCCCGCGGTACAGCTCGCCTTCGAGGGCGACGTGGCCGGCACCAAGCCCCCCAAATTTGTCCCAATGGCTATAGGAGCCGTAGAGGCCGAGCAGCGCATTGGACGGATCCCGCCAGAACACGTGTGCGCGACGAGATAGACTATTCCGAACGTGGTGCCGGCGGCGACCAACGCAACCCAACCATTCCTGCGGCCCACGACGTCCCCGAGACCGTCGCCCCCGAGAAAGCACCGACAGTGACGATGCAACAATATGCCCGTGCACGAGCCACGGGACCCCATCACGCCGGCAGATTGCGGGAAACCGGCCATTGCGTTGCTTTTCAGCCACAGGGCCTGACATCACGGCCGCGCGGTCGCATCGACGTCTGTGCCGACCAGGCCTTGCGTTTTGTACCAGGCAGTCTGGCGCGCGATGTCGGAGATGTCGATGTGCGCGCGCGGATCGACGAAATAGGCGCTCGTTTCCACTGCGGGCGCGCCATCCGTCCCGTCGGGATAGATGTAGAGTGCGATCAGCGCGGCTGTCGCGTCCGCTTCGGCATCGGCGACGCGCTTGCCGAAACGGCCGTGCCGCAACAGCGCCTTGGCATAGTCGGCGACGCCGCGGCGATAGGCGTGCACGAAGTGCGCCACCGTGGCGCGCTGCTTGGCGATCATGGCGCCGGTTGTGAACAGGGCGTCGAGCTGCTGCTCGTCCAAGTCCGAGACCCAGCCGATCGGTTTCGCCTGGTTCGCGGCGAGCAAGTCGCGCGCATAGCGCGCCGGCAGGATGGCGGCGTCGACCGTGCCCCGCTCGACCGCGCGCGCCATGGCCTTGGGCGAGCGTAGCGGCTTCAAGGTCATGCTGTCGAGCGCGAATCCCTTGATGCGCGCGATCTGCCCGAGCTGGTGGTGGAACGGAGAGCCGAGCTGGCTGATGGCGATCACCTTGCCGGCAAGGTCGGCGTAGCTGTGCAGGCCCCTGTCGTAGGCCGCGTTGGAGGCGACGACTTCACTGCCCTCGAAGCGCCGCCGCTCGCGCGCCTGCGCCGCGATCGCCTTTGATGCGGCCCCGGCCGGCGAGGTTGAAGACGGTCGCGGTGAAATCGGCAACGCCGAAATCGAGCGCACCGCCGGCAAGGGCCTGCGCCACCTGATCGGCCAAAACGAAGCCGCGCAGATCGACGTCGAGCACTTCCGCCTTGAAGTAGCCGCGGGCGGTGGCGAGGGACACCGCGCTGTTCGCCGCCACCCGCGTGAGCCCGACCCGCACGCGCTCCTGCGCGGCGGCGGGCAATGCGAGCGTGGCGATGACTATGAAAGCCGCAAGAGCGCCGCGAATCGTGTCGGCAGGTTAGCGGAGCGAGACGCGATTCGCTCCTTCACCTCTCCCCGCTTGCGGGGAGAGGGAAGCACGCGTCACTTCAGACTCCCGCAGAAGCGCTGGATGCGCCGGCAGGCCTCTTCCAGGTCTTCCGTTTTGGTGGCGTAAGAGATGCGGAACGCCGGACCCAGACCGAACGCCGTGCCTTGGACCACCGCCACGCCCTCCGCTTCCAGCAATTCGGTGACGAAATCCTGGTCGCTTTCGAGCTTGTTGCCGCTCGGCGCGGTCTTGCCGATGGTGCCCGCGCAGGACGGATAAACATAGAAGGCGCCCTCCGGCGTCGGGCATTTGATGCCGTTCGCCTGGTTGAGCATGGACACTACCAGATCGCGCCGCTGCTTGAAGATCGCGTTGTGCCGGACGATGAAGTCCTGCGGTCCATTGAGTGCCTCCAGCGCCGCCCATTGCGACACCGCCGCCGGGTTAGAGGTGGATTGCGACTGGATCTTCGCCATCGCCTTGATCAGGGGCTCCGGCCCGCCGGCGAAACCGATGCGCCAGCCCGTCATGCAATAGGCCTTCGACACGCCGTTGATGGTGAGCGTACGCGGATAGAGGTCGGGCTCCACCTGCGCCGGCGTGGTGAAGACGAAATCGTCGTAGACCAAGTGCTCGTACATGTCGTCCGTCATGACATGCACGTCCGGGTGCTTCTTCAGCACGTCGGTGAGCGCCTTTAGCTCGGCGCGCGTATAGGCGGCGCCTGACGGGTTGGACGGCGAGTTGAGCAGCACCCATTTGGTCTTCGGCGTGATGGCGGCCTCGAGCTGCGCGGCCGTCATCTTGAAGCCAGTCTCCATGCTGGTGACCACCTCGACCGGCTCGCCGCCGGCCAGCAGCACCATGTCGGGATAGCTCACCCAATAGGGCGCCGGGATGATCACCTCGTCGCCCGGATTGAGCGTGGCGACGAAGGCATTGTACAGCACCTGCTTGCCGCCGGTGCCGACCGTGACCTGCTTGGCCGCATAATCGAGGCCGTTGTCGCACTTGAACTTCTTGGCGATGGCTTCCTTCAGCTCGGCGATGCCGTCGACATTGGTGTATTTCGACGCCTTGCCCTCGCGGATCGCCTTGATCGCCGCTTCTTTGATGTTGTCGGGCGTATCGAAATCGGGCTCGCCCGCCCCCAGGCCGATGACGTTGCGCCCGGCCGCCTTGAGCGCGCGCGCCTTGTCGGTGACGGCGATGGTCGCCGAAGGCTTGATGCGCTTGAGTTGGTCGGCGAGGAAGGCCATGGCAGTCTCCGGGTTGTAAAGGAACCGGCCCGGCCGTTTGTTAGCGGCCCAAGGGGTCAACAGCAAATCGCAAAGAATGATCCTTCAATCAAGGCTGTTGATAGGGGCTAACCGGGCCTTAATGCCGCGCTACTAGACAGCGCGGCATGGTTCGATCGCTTGAAACCCTGCGCAGCGGCGCCTGGCTCACCCGTGAGCGCATGCGGCTCATGGCGATCGCTGTGCTGATCGCGGCCGGCGGCGGCTTGGTTTACCTCGCCGCCACCGCGCATGGGCTGATCGACTTCAAGGGCCGCCCGTTGGGCACCGATTTCTCGTCTTTCTACGCGGCCGGAAGCTACGCCCTCGCCGGCCATCCGCTCGCCGTCTACGACCCGGCCTTGCATTTTGCGCGCGAGCAGGCGTGTTCGGCCCGGCCACGCCTTATTACAGCTGGCTGTACCCGCCCTATTTCCTGCTGCTGGCCGGCCTATTGACGCTGCTGCCCTATCTGCCGGCGCTCATCATCTGGCAGGGCGCGAGCCTGGCCGGCTACTTGCTGGCCATGCGCGCGCTGGTTCTGCCTGGCGCATATCGTGCGCAAAGCGGCGCCGCGCGCGCCGGCGCCAGCCATCGCCGCACTGCCGCACGCTTGACCGGCGGGCTGTCCCGGCGCGCTCATCCGCGCTACACTGCTCACAAGAACAAGGCTGAGAATCGGCCGCCGGTCCCAGGGAGCGCGCCATGAAGCTGACGCCCGAGCAATTGCAGGCCTTCGACGAGCAGGGCTACTGCTTCTTTCCGAACTGCTTCTCCGAAGACGAGATCGCGCTGTTGCGCGCCGAGGCGGACAG
>JARRNI010000022.1:0-17313 GCA_037385125.1 Pseudolabrys sp. | reverse complement strand
TCGGCCTGTCTTTCTGCATCCAGTTTCTGACCGCGTTCAATGCCTGGTGCGCCGCCCACGCGGTCGGCGCCGATCTTCCGCTGCTCTACGCGGTGTTCCTCGTGCTACCGGTGATGCTGGTCGCCGTCGTGCCGATCTCGATCGCCGGCTGGGGCATTCGCGAAGGCGCCATGGTCGCCGCCTTCGGCTATGCGGGCTTGCCGCCGGGCGACGGGCTCATCGTTTCGCTGCTGTACGGGGCAACGTTCTTGACGGCCGGCATAATCGGCGGCCTGGTCTGGCTGACCACCGGCCGGCAGAAATTCCAGGGCGAGATCGCGCCGGCCGACGGCAGCGGGTAGCTTCACGGTGCACAGGCGCGCGCCGCGATTCACAGCCGGTGATAGGCGCGATACCATTCGACAAAACGCTGCACGCCGGTGGCGAGCGAGGTCGCCGGCCTGAATCCAACCTCGCGCATGAGGTCGGCGACATCGGCATAGGTGGCGTAAACGTCGCCCAGCTGCATGGGCAAGAGCTCGCGCTCGGCCTTCTTGCCGATGTTTTCCTCCAGCAGGCGCACGAGCTCCATCAGATCGATGGGGTTATTGTTGCCGATATTGTAGATGCGCCATGGCGCGTTGCTGGAGCCGGGATCGGGAGCCTCTCCGGACCAGTCCGGATCGGGCGCCGGCACACGATTGATCAGCCGGACCACGGCCTCCACCACGTCGTCGATATACGTGAAGTCGCGCCGCATGTCGCCGTTGTTGAACAGCTTGATCGGGCGCCCGGCATAAATCGCCTCGGCGAATATCCACATGGCCATGTCGGGCCGACCCCACGGCCCGTAAACGGTAAAGAAACGCAGGCCCGTCGCCGGCAGGCGGAAGAGATGAGCGTAGGCGTGCGCCATCAATTCGTTCGCCTTCTTGCTGGCGCCGTAAAGGCTGAGTGGATGGTCCACGTTGTCGTGCACCGAAAACGGCATGTGCGTGTTGGCGCCGTAAACAGAAGACGACGACGCAAACAGCAGATGGCGGCAGCCATTGTGCCGGCAGCCTTCCAGGATGTTGGTGAAGCCAACCAGATTGGAATCGACATAGGCGTAAGGGTCGACCAGCGAATGGCGCACGCCGGCCTGGGCGGCGAGATGCACCACGTAAGGGAAGCGGTGCTCGGCGAACAATTCGGCCATCCGGGCCCGGTCGGCCAGATCGACCTTGGCGAAGCTGAAACCGTCGAGCTTGGCAAGCTCTGCCAGCCGCGCCTCCTTCAGCTTGGGATCGTAATAGTCGTTCAGGTTGTCGAGACCGACGACCCGCCGGCCGTTCACGGGATCGTCAGCCATGCAATTCCTTCCGGGCGCTTGCGGTTCGGCTGTTTTCTACAGACGCCACAGATCGACCCCTTGGGGTTTCTGCGCGCGATCGAGCCTCGACTTCACGTCGAACACGATGCCTTGTCCGTTCTTGAGCAATTTCGTGACGAAGGGCCAGCCCCCTTTGAGGTAGTCGCCGTGGGCGACGGCGAGTACCACGCCGTCGGCCTGCTTCAGGCTTTCGAGCGGGCTGAGACCGATGCCGTATTCGTCGCGCACCTCCTCCGACAGGGCGAGCGGGTCGTGCACCTGCACGTTGACGCCGACGCCGGCCAGCTCGCGCACCACGTCGATCACCTTCGAATTGCGGATGTCGGGCACGTTCTCCTTGAAGGTCATGCCGAGAACGGTAACCGTCGGGCTGCTGCAGCCGCGCTGCAACAGCGCGCGCATGCATTCGCGCGCGATGCGCCCGCCCATGTTGTCGTTGATGCGGCGACCGGCCAGGATGATCTCGGGGTGATAGCCTGCCTTCTCGGCGCGGAAGGTCAGGTAATAGGGATCGACGCCGATGCAGTGGCCGCCAACCAGGCCGGGCTCGTATTTCTGGAAATTCCATTTGGTCGCCGCGGCCGCTAGCACGTCGCCGGTATCGATGCCGAGCTGATGGAAGATCGCCGACAATTCGTTCATGAAGGCGATGTTGAGGTCGCGCTGGGTGTTCTCGATGACCTTGGCGGCTTCGGCGACCTTGATCGAGGGCGCGCGATGGATGCCTGCGGTGACGACCGAGCCATAGACGTCGGCGACGATGTCGAGGGTGCGGGCATCCTGCGCCGAGACCACCTTGGCGATGCTTTCGAAGCGGTGCTTCTTGTCGCCCGGGTTGATGCGCTCGGGCGAATAGCCGACGGTGAAATCGCGCCCGCCGGCAAGGCCGGACTTCTCTTCCAGCACGGGAACGCACTCTTCCTCGACCGAGCCGGGATAGACCGTCGATTCGTAGACGACGATGTCGTCGCGCTTGAGATGTGCGCCGACGTTTTGCGATGCCGCCAGCACGGCGCGCAGATCGGGACGGCGCGCGGCATCGATCGGCGTCGGCACGGTGACGATGTAGAAGTCGGCGCCGGACAGGCAGGCGGGCTCGTGCTCGAAGCGGATCGCGGCGTGCTGCAGGTCGCCCGGCTCGACCTCGCGGGTGCGGTCATGGCGCGCGCGTAGCTCGTCGATGCGCCGGCGGTCGACGTCGAAGCCGATCACCGGTGCGCCCGAACGCGCGAACGCAACCGCCACCGGCAGCCCGACATAGCCAAGGCCGATAACGGCAATTTTGCGCCCGTGGCTCACGATTGGCTCCTCACCCCGCGGGGCATCTCTTACCCCTTGGAACGCGCGCTCGGCAATGCCGACGGACCGCTAAACGTGGCAAAAACCTACAAAAAACCCGACCAATATTGCCTTGCCCCCATCCGCGGTCGTGCTATCTACCGTCGCCTGACAGAGCATGGACAGATGGCCATCACCGATGAAGCCCGTGCCGCCGTCGCCCCGGCTGAAGCCACCGGCTGTTCGCGTGGTGTTTGCTGAGCGTGCAGTATTGGGGAGCGAACGGTTCGGATCGGCGGCAGGAGATGACGATACAGAACGGCACTTTGTCGCCAATCGCCAAGCCGGCAGCGGCGCGGCGCGCCTATTCGCCGCGCAAACAGCGCGCGCTGAAACTCGCCGATCGGCTGGCGGCGCAGCGCGACGATTGGATCGCCCGGCAGCGCTTCTTCTTCGAGGAGGACTGGCGTTACCTGCGCTTCCTGGTGCCGGGGGGGCTGCGCGTCCTCGACCTCGGCTGCGGAACCGGCGCGCTGCTTAACCAGCTCAAGCCCGCTCATGGCGTCGGCGTCGATTTCAGCGAGGCTATGGTCGAGCGCGCGCGCGCCAAGCACCCTCACCTCACCTTCATCCATGGAGACGTCGAGGCGCTCAACGATTTCGCGAGTCTGCTGGACCCGTTCGACGTCATCTTGATGTCCGACACCATCGGCACGCTCGACGATTGCGAAGAGACATTTCGCAGCCTGCATCGCTTCTGCACGCCGGATACCCGCATTATAATCGTATATCACAACCGGATGTGGGAACCATTGTCGGTGCTCCACGGCCAGCTCAGCCGACGGCGGCCGTCGCGGCCGCAGAACTGGCTGTCGAGCCGCGACATCGCCAACCTGTTCTATTTGTCAAACTTCGACGTCATCAAGCGCGAATGGCGCATGCTATCGCCGTTCCGACTGCTGGGCCTCGGCCGCTTGCTTAACCGCTACGTGGCGACGCTGCCGCTCGTCCGAAAGTTCTGCCTGAGAAATTACGTGATCGCCCGCTCGATGGCGCAACGGCGCCCTGAAGAGCTGTCGGCGACCATCGTCGTCCCCTGCCGCAACGAGCGCGGCAATATCGAGGCCGCCGTCAAGCGCACGCCCAAATTCGCGGCGCAACAAGAGATCATTTTCGTCGAGGGCGGCAGCGCGGACGGCACCTGGGAGGAGATCGAGCGCGTCAAGAGCGCCTACCCGGATGTCACCATCAAGGCCTGCAAGCAGCCCGGCAAAGGCAAAGGCGACGCCGTGCGCAAAGGATTCGCCGAGGCGAGCGGTGACGTCTTGATGATCCTGGATGCCGACCTGACCATGCCGCCGGAAGACCTGCCGAAATTCTACCAAGCACTGGCCGAATCCAAGGGAGAGTTCATTAACGGGTCTCGCCTGACCTATCCGCGCGAGAAAGAATCGATGCGCTTTCTCAACCTGTTCGCCAACCACATGTTCGCGCTCATCTTCACCTTCCTGCTCAACCAACGCTATACGGACACGCTGTGCGGAACCAAGGTGCTGCTGCGCCGGCACTACGACGACATCGTGAAGAACCGCAGCTATTTCGGAGAATTCGACCCGTTTGGCGATTTTGACCTGATATTCGGAGCGAGCAAGCTCAACCTGAAGACAGCGGAAGTGCCGATTCGCTACGCCGCCCGCGCCTATGGCGAGACGCAGATTTCCCGCTTCCAGCACGGCTGGCTACTGCTGCGTATGGTGATCTTCGCCTTCAAGAAGCTGAAAGCGCTGTAGGATCGGACATTCGCGTGGAAAAGGCGCCGGCAACCTATCGCAAGATCTGGGACCGCAAACCGGTGCTGCGCGCCGTCTATGGCGACATCTACCGGCACATGCTGAAACACGTCGTGCCCGGGCCGATCCTGGAGGTCGGCGGCGGCTCCGGTAATTTCAAGCTTTTCGCGCCACACACGGTTAGCAGCGATATCCTGCCGGCACCGTGGCTCGATCTTGCCTGCGACGCGCAAGCCCTGCCCTTCTCCGATAATAGCTTCGCCAATATCGTGATGGTCGATGCGCTGCATCACATCGCAAACCCGCTGCGGTTCCTCACGGAGGCCGCTCGCGTGCTGCGCCCCGGCGGCCGGTTGATCGCCTGCGAGCCAGCTATCACGCCATTGAGCGGGTTATTCTACCGGCTGTTCCACGACGAACCGGTCGACATGTCGGCACATCCGCTCGAGGCCGACAGCGCCTCAGATGCCAGAGGACCCTATGATTCAAATCAGGCCGTCCCGACCTTACTGGTCGGTCGCTTTCGCGAAGCCTGTCGGCGCGCTGTACCGAACCTTGAGCTCGAACAAGTCGAATATTTTTCTTTCGTCGCCTACCCCCTGTCAGGCGGCTTTCGCACTTGGAGCCTCATGCCGGCGATCGCAGTCCGGCTGCTTCTTGCCGCCGAATGGAAGCTGCGCCACATGTTCGGCCCCCTGGCAGCCTTCCGCCTGATTGCGGTGTACCGCCGAATTTGATGCCGCCGCGCGAGTTAGTGCGCGCTTCCGGCACGCCGGATTCTGCCACGCATGGTAGAGTTTGCCTTCAAGAAGCTGAAGGCGTTGTTAGGGCCGCGCGACAGCGCGATAACGAAACGCGAACCGCTGGCGCCACGCGTGGACTATGATAGGACAGCCCCCGAACACAGCACGGCAGAAAAACACAAATGACGCCTACGACGAGTTCTCTGCAGCAGCCGGCGACATTCGCCCGCACGGCCAATCTGCTATTGGCGATATTTTTAGGCGCCATCGCGATCCGATGGCTTTATGACATGGCACTTTTCTTTTCGATGGGCCGTGACGGCCTCATGGAAGCCGACTCATACGGCTACTTCCGCAATGCTCAGGCAATGGTTTCCCAGGCGATGAGCGGCAATCTGCACGGCTGGGCCTGGCTTGGCCCGGACCACGACAGAATGCCTCTTTATCCGTGGCTGCTGATGTCGAACATCGCCGCGTTCGGTTCCTATGCGCCGCTCACCACCGTGCTGATTCAAGGGGTACTCGACGGCGCGACCTGTCTCTTGGTGTATCGGATCGCCGGCGTGCTGGATCAGCGCATCGCCATTCCGGCAGCGATCGGGGCCGCCCTCAACCCGACTCAAATCGTGCTGAGCGGCCTTATCTACACCGACACATTGTTCGTGTTCTTCGTCGCCTTGTTCACATGGGGCGCAGCTTCATGGCTGCGCGAACCCTCATGGAAAAGTGCAATAACGATCGGCGTCGGTTTGGGATTTGCCGCCCTCACACGCATCGTCGTCGCGCCCTGGGTTCCCGTTTTCATCGTTGTGCTGTTGCTGGGACGGCTATTCGTCGATCAGGTCCGCCGGCGGCATGTCGCGCAGCTTGCCGCCATGGCCGCAATTTTCTGCCTCGGCATTTTGCCGGTGCTAACGAGAAACGTCACGCAATACGGCTCCTGGCAGCTTACGCCGCAAGGGGGCAACCATCTCGCGTTTTGGATTGTCCCGCTGGTCCGCGAAGCCAAGGATGGGACGCCGTGGCAGAAGAGCGTCAAGAAGATTTCAAAACGGCTTCGGGAACTCGACAAACAAGCTCCACCCCGCAACGAATTTGACGAGGCCGCACGTCATGCCGAGTTCGCGCGTGAAGAACTGATCAAGCTCGGGCTGCCTGCAATCATCAAAGCCTGGACGATCGGCGCCGCCATCAATCTGGCGGCGCCCGCCATCATCATCTCGCCGCTTGTCGAAAAACTGCCGCGTACCGGATTCTACGCCACGTCCGGCGATACGATGACGAAAAAAATTGTGAACTTCATGTTTCACTCCGACAACGCGCTCTACGCCTGGGCGCTTCTTTTGGGCGTCGCGGGTGTCGGGATTGTCCGCCTGCTGCAACTGGCCGGCGGCTTCTACCTGCTTCGGCAGCGCCATACGTGGCCGGTCCTGGCCATGATGGCGCTTTGGATCGGTTTCATCCTGGCCGCGAATGGCCCGATTGCTTCGCCGAAATACCGGCTGCCGATCGAGCCGGTCTTATGCGTGCTGACCGGCGCCGGCATCGGCATGTTGAGGCGGCCCAAAGGCAGCGAGATAGTGGCTCAGTCCGCCGCGTACAAGCGCGCGTAATCGTCCACCGCTTTGGCGAGCGTGAAATTCGTAACGATCCGCTCACGCGCCGCCAGCCCGCGACGATGGCGCTCGTCGGCGGTCAGAGCGGCAACTTCGGCGACAGCGCGCGCAAAGGCCGCGGGGTCCCGCGGCGGGACGACCGGTCCGGTCTCGCCGACGATCCGTCGTGCATCGCCGACATCGGTGGCGACCGGAACGAGACCCGCGCTCATGCCTTCGGCAACGACATTGGAGAAGCCTTCGCCGAACGCTGAGGTCGAAGCGATGATGTCGGCAGCAGCCAGCAGCCGCGCGATGTCGTGACGCAGGCCCAAGACTTGCACGTTCGCCGGCGCCGCCAATTCCTGCGTGCCGTGCCCGACCAGGATGCCGCGGACGGACGGCAGCTCGACCATCGTGGCAAGGAAGGTCGCATGGTCTTTCATCGGATCGACCCGCGCGACATGAATTACGACGACCGCGTCGTCGCCAATGCCCAGCTCGGCCCGCACTTCCTTGCGTATCGCGGGCTCCGGGCGAAACTTGTCCGTGTCGATGCCGTTGTCGATCACGGCAAAGCGTCGGGGCTGCAGGCCGCGCCGGCGATGAAAGATGCTGCCCGCTTCGGAATTGGCGACCACGACATCGACGGAGCGGGAAAAAAACGCGCTGCACCGGATCAGGCGGCCGTAACGCCGCTCATCCATATTGGAGGCGCGCAGGTTCCAAAACAGCTTGCGTTGACCTCTACCGGCGCAGAGATAGTGGCACAGCGTGGCGGCGAGATTGCCGTGATACATCCAGCCCTGGAGGATGCGCGGCCGGGCGCGGTTGACCGCGCGCACCAGCGCAGGGAGCACGGTGGGCAGCGATGACGCCGACTTCAAATTCAGTATCGTCACGTCGACACCCGCCGCGCGCAAAGCGGAGGCCCGCGCGTCCTGGGGGGCGAGACTCACCACCTCCTGGGAAATGCCCCGCGCGCGCAGGGCCGCGGCAAGCTGAACCAGCGTCGCCTCCGCTCCGCCGACGCCGAGCCCGCTGATGACGTGCAACACATCGCTCATGTCGCCGGCACGACCAGGGCGAGCTGGGTGGAGAGCGCGTCATCGTCGTAGCGCCCGCGCCACCACGGGTGAACGGGCGAATGAACCGGCATCACCCTTGAGGGGATCGCTTTCGCAGCGATTCCCTTGGCGGCGAACAGGCTTACGACATCCGGCGCACGCATGAGGTTGATCGCCTTTCCGCGTGCGGCGATGTACGCCTGCGGCGGCTGGGTATAGAGGCCTTCGAAGGGGTTGTCGGTCGGATAGTGGTTGCCGAAATCGACCAGGTGCAGAAAGCGCGTCCGCGGCCCCTCTATCGCGGCCAGTTTCTTGACAGTCCCTTCGAGCGGAAACACATGCTCGAGGCACGATTGGGATACGACGATATCGGCCACGCCAGTCAAAGGCGCCGCCTCGAAGCCGCAGCGATGGATAGTCACCCGCTCTCGTAAAGCAGCGCAAAACGACGCGAAATCCATGCGCGGCCCGTAGAGCGCAGCCAGGTCGGCATGAAAGGTGCGCAGATAGCGTTCCTTGACCGCATCGGAAAAAAACAGGTCTTCGTCCCATTCCGGCTCCGCGCTTTCGAAGGAGGCCGCGCCGCAAAAGACGGCCAGAGGGCCATAGCCGGCGAGCGGCCCACAGCCGACCTCGACCACGCGCTTGTCCGCAAAATCGAGCGGCTCCCACGGCATGTGCCGGCGCACCACGGCCTCCTGCCGCAGCAGTAATTCGGCAAAGCGAATCCCGCGCCCGTGCTTGGTCGACGACAAGAGCTCCGACGGCGTCCATGCGGGGCCGGCGCGCACCAGCGGCAGGCGCTGGCGCGCCAGCCGCCAGGTCTCCAGCGGCGTCAGCGAAAGCAGATAGCTCAGCTTGGGCATGGCGGCGTCCTGGCGGTGACGGTGTCGATCAGGCGCGCATATTCCAGCGCGATGCGGACTTGCGAGAAGCGCTCGGCGACGCGCGGCGCGGCGGCCGCCAATTGCGCGCGGTGCTGCGGATCGCCGAGCATGCGATCGAGGGCGGCCGCCAGGGCGGCCGCTTCCCCGGGCGGAACGAGTACGCCGCTCTCGCTGCCAGCGAGAATATCCGCCGGTCCGTAGGGACAGTCGAAAGCGATGACGGGCAAGCCGCAGGCCATCGCCTCGACTATGACGTGCCCGAAGCCCTCCCAGCGGGACGGCAGCACGAAGAGATCGCCATGCGCGTACCAGGCGGTCGGATCGGCCGCAAAGCCGGCCATCAGCACGCGCTCGGCGATGCTGAGTTCGCGGGCGAGCGCCTCAAGTGCGGGGCGCTCCGGGCCTTCGCCGACGATCACCAGCCGCGCGCTTTTTCCCGCGCCCTCGCAGCGCGCCAAAGCCCGCAGCAGCAGGTCGAAGCCTTTTTGCCGGATGAGGCGGCCGACTGCGACCAGTACCGGCCCCGCGCCTGCGAACTCGGACCAGGGCGGGCCGGCCTTACGCGCGGCATCGGCGCGCCGACGCCAGCTCTCGATATCGACCGGGTTGTGGATGGTGGTCACACGGGCCGGATCGAGGCCGTAGTCGGCGATCAATTCGCGGCCGACGCCTTTCGAGAGGGCCACCAGCGCGTCGGCGCGGGGATAGGCCCATTGCACCATGCGCCTACGCAATCGGCCGAGGTCCTCGCGGGCACGGTGAGGATTGGTTTCGCGCAGAATCAGGCGAGGACGATGCGCGACCAGGCGCGTCGCCAGTGCGGCAAGGCAATTGGCATCGACCATTGTCGCGAACAGAACATCGGGGCGCTTCGTGGCGAGATAGCGGCGCAAGGGCAGCAGCGCATCGCGCATGCGCGCGCAGCCGAGGTCGACAATCTCGCGACCGGGCGCGAGCCAGTCGCGCGCCGCCCCCGAGTTGCGGGCAACGATCAGCTTGGCAGCGAAGCGGTCCGGCGCCAGCGCATTGACTAGGTTGACGATGGTGCGCTGGGCGCCGCCGGGATCGAGGTCGGAGAGGAAAAAAGCGACGCGCAGCGGCGTCTCGAAGGCTGTCGTCACGCGACTACTTTCACGCGCCGGAAAACGTCAATCCGCATTCCGACAGCGCGTATTTCTCGCCGGTGCGCGGACAAGCGAGATCGGGCCCAAGCATCTCGCCGGCCCGCGATACCCAGCCGATGCGGCGCGCGGGATTGCCGACCATCAGCGCATAAGGCACGACATCGTCCGTCACCACCGCGCCGGCGCCAATCATGGCGTAGTCGCCGATCGTATGGCCGCAGACGACCGTGGCATTGGCGCCGATGGTGGCGCCGCGGCCGATGAGGATACGCTCGAATTCGTCCTTGCGCGAGACGAAGGCGCGCGGCGTGCGCACATTGGTGAAGACCGCGTTAGGCCCGATGAAGACGTCATCCGCGATCTCGACTCCGTCGTAAACGCAAACATTGTCCTTGATCACGACACGGTCGCCGATCACCGCCGCGCCTTCGACAAACACATTATGCGAGAGCTTGCAGTCGCATCCGATGCGTGCGCCCGCCACCACGACGCAATGCTGCCAGATGCGCGTGCCCTCGCCGATCGCCGCGCCGGCTGCGATTTCGGCACTCGGATGCGCGGTGTAGTCGCTCACGCGCGCACGGCCTCGATCAGTGTGCGTGCCACCCGCTCCATCTGAGCATCAGATATCTCGGGATAGATCGGCAGTGACAAGACGCGTTTGGCGGCGCGGCTGGTGTGCGGCAGGTCGCCGGCCGCGTAGCCGAGGGACAGAAAGGCCGGCTGCTCATGCACCGGAACGGGATAATGGACGCCGGCACCGATGCCTCTCTTGTTGAGATATTGGCGTACGGAATCGCGCTCGTCGACCTGGACGACATAAAGATGGAAGACATGTTCGGCGTACGGGTCCACGCTGGGCGTCTGGATGCGGTTCTCGCCCGCGAGCAGTTCATCATAGCGCGCAGCGGCGGCGCGACGGGCTTCGTTCCATTCAGAAAGATGCGGCAACTTGGCGCGCAAGACGGCGGCCTGCAGCGTGTCCAACCGCGAATTCGACCCCTGAGTGTCGTGGAGATATTTGTCCTTGCGGCCGTGATCGGCGCGGCTTGTGATGCCATCGATCAACCTGACATCCTTGCTAAACACCGCACCGCCGTCGCCCCAGCCGCCCAAGTTCTTGCCGGGATAGAAGCTGAAACAGGCGGCGTCGCCCAATTCGCCGGGCGAAACGCCGTCCCGGCGCGCGCCATGCGCCTGCGCGGCATCCTCGATGAGGCCAAGGCCTTTGCGATCAGCGAGCGCGCGCACGGCCCGCATGTCGGCCATCTGGCCGTAGAGATGCACCGGCATCAAGGCGCGCGTTGCAGGGGTGATCGCGGCTTCCAACGTCGCCGCCGGCGTCAGGCAGGTGGCCGGATCGATGTCCGCCAGGACAGGGCGGTAGCCTGCGTTGACGATGGCCTCCGTAGTGGCAACAAAAGTGAAGCTGGTGGTGACGATTTCGCCTTTGCCGTCGCCCTGCCCAATCGCCTCGATAATGGCCAGGGTAAGTGCGTCTGTCCCATTGCCGACCAGCGCCACATGGCCGCCGCCGCAGAAAGCGGCGAATTCCTGCGCAAAGGCCGCGTGCTCCGTCCCGCCGATGAAGCTTGCATCGCCGACGACCCGCGCCACCGCGGCATCGAGCTCGCCGCGATAGAGGCGATACTGAGCCTGCAGATCGACCAGCGGGATCTTCTCTGCGGCCGTCACCGCGCGCGGCATCGCTTTTCTCATGCGCTGCGTCCGAGCAGGCTATTGCGCACGCGGAAGCGCATAGTGACCGGCGCGCCGGTCGCCATCGATTCATAGATCGCGGTCACCAGCTCGAGCGAGCGGCGCCCTTCCAGCCCGTCGACCAGCGACGGCTTGCCGTGCAGGATCGCATCGATGACGTGCTCTAGATAGGCGACATGGCCGAAGCCGTAGACGTTGGGCGGGTTCTGGTTGAATTTGGTCGTCACGTCCTCATCGTCCGGCAGCTTGGGTTCGAACTGCCAAGTCTTGATGCGGTTGGCGGCAAAGCCGCCGACTTCCACCATCCCGGTCTCGCCCAGGATCGACAGCGAGCCTTCCAGATCGACCGGGCGCGCCGCCGTCGTCGCCTCGATCACGCCGAGCGCGCTGTTGGCGAAATTGACGACCGCAGCACCGGTGTCCTCGGTCTCGATATCGACCAGGGCAGTGCGGCCGCTGGCGAATACAGACACCGGCTCGCCGAGGAACCATTGCAGCAAGTCGACATGGTGGCTGGCCTGATTGGCAAAGACACCGCCGTCGAGCGCCCAGGTGCCGCGCCAATCGTCCTGATCGTAATAGGGCTGGCGGCGGCACCAGCGCACGCGCGTTGTGCCCATGACCAGCTTGCCGAAGCGGCCGGCATCGACCGCCTCGCGCAGTTTGCGGATCGGTAGATTGTAGCGGTTCTGCTTGACCACGAAGAGCTTGATGCCGGCGGCGTCGCAGGCCGCGATCATGTGGTCGGCGTCCTCGAGCGTAAGCGCCATCGGCTTCTCGACGACGAGATGCTTGCCGTAGGACGCGAGCGCAAGCGTTTCGCGCGCGTGATGGCCGCTTTCGGTGAGCACACAGACGGCATCGATGTCGGACGCCCGCCCGTCCATCATGCGGCGATAGTCGGTGAAGGCCGGCACCGAATGGCGCGTAGCGAGCTTGTCTGCGCGCTCCTGGCGGATGTCGCAAACCGCAACAAGGCGCGCCGCCGGGATCTGCTCGGCGGCGAAGATCTCGGAATATTTCTGCGCGATGCGACCGCAGCCGACCAGGGCGAACCCAAGTTTTTCTTTCATTTCAATGGCTTATTCTTGAGACGCCAGGCTGGCGGGAAAGCGACTTGAGCTGGGCAATATCGCCTGCGACCACTTCGTCCCAGGATTTGATGAGCGTACCTTTAAGGGCAGCCGCGGCGGCGCGCCGGCGGGCGATCTCCTCCGGCGCCGCGATGAGTTCGACCAGCGCCACGGTGAGCGAGCCGGGAATGGCGTTGCGGTCGTAGCGAACGGCGACGTCGGCGGGGATCAGCCGGTCGGTAGCCGTGTCGAGCGGAATACGCGGATCGGAGTTCGGCATCACCAGGCAGGTGCCGGCCGTCACGGCCTCCAGATTGGCGTTGGAGAGATTGCCATAGAGATTGACCGAAACATAGATGTCGGCGGCGACGAGCCAGCGCGCCACCTGAGCGTGGGTCTGCGCGCCGACGAAATGCATGCGGTCGCCGCGGCCCGCGGCCTGCACGCGCTTTTCCATCTCGCTGCGCAAAGGGCCGTCCCCGACGACGATCACATCGGCGCAGTCGAGCTTGTCTTGCAGAAGTGCAAGCGCTGCTTCGACGAATTCCAGACAGCCCTTTTGCGGCTCGAGACGGGCAAGGAATAGGATAGCGGGGCGGCTGCTGTCGCCAAGAGAACGCCGCGCCTCGGCTGCCTCGGCTTTTGTCGCGGCGACCGGATCGCAGCCGTTCAAGCGAACCGCCCAAGGAGTCGTTTTGCCCACCAGCTTGGGCAGTACGGCAGCGGGATCGCTGCCGTCTTCGCTGGACACCACCGCGGCGAAGGGCGCGCGCATTTCCCACCGAAACAGCGGCGCGCGGCCTTCGGCGATGCGCCGATGGTGCGGCACCACGCCCATCAGCCGCAGCACGACCCGGTAGCCCGCGCGCGCCAGCACGGCGGCGGCATGGATGTTGGCATAAGTCGCGTAGACCACATCGGGCTTGAAGCGGGTAGCTATGAAGAGGATTCGCAGCACATGCTCCGCCTCAGTCAGCGTCAGCTCGAGGCGACGAAGACGGCCGCCGCTGACCCGCCGCCAGGGCAGGACCACCGTGTCGCCGATCGGCGGGATGGCCTGGCGGACGCGGCGGGTGAAGCGGGCATCAGGCTCCTTGTCGGCGAATACCGTCAGCAAATCGATTTCCGGATCGCGTGCCAGACCTTCGAGCAGCCGATAAATGGTGGGCACGCCGCGCGGCTCCCAGCGGCCGGCGGCAAGACCGCTCTTCAGCCCGCCGAACAGGCGGGCCAGAAACAGCACCTTGATGCGCGGCGCTGACGACGGCGCTCTCAAGCGGCCTCCGCCGCAAATTCATCGATCTCGATACCGTGACGCGCAAGATATTGCGCGGCCAGCCAGGCAATGTGGTGGCGGGCGCCGCGGCGATCGCGGCAGACCTGGGCATAAGGCACGCAGGCCGGATTGCAGGTGGCCTCCATCCAGTATTGCAGATAGTGCCGTTCAAAAGCGTGCCAGCGATCGCGGCCGAACGGCGCGTGCATGGCCTTGGCGGCGAGACGCAGCGGCACCAGCCAGCGCGGCCGCACGCGCTTGTCGTTGACCGGAATGCCGCGCCAGACGCCACCCCAATTGGTCTTTTCCAGGACACGCGCATAAAGCCGCTGGTTGACCTTGTCTTCCAGCGGCACGCCCTCCCAGAAGCGCAGGTAAGCATTGTCCCACAAGGGAAGACGCCATGAATGGCCGAGAAACTCATAGATGCGCTGACCGGTGACGACATATTTGCACTGCCGGTCCTGGAACTCGGCATATTCATAGAGCCCGTGATCGGAGGCCGGGTCGCCGAGCGATGCTCCCGAGCGCTCAAGCGACCGGCGCAGGAGATCTGCGATGCGCGCGCTGTTTTGCGTCGTCAGCAACGACTGCCAGAGCATGAAGTGCTTGGCGATCAGCGCGTCGATGATGCGCTTCAAGCGCTGCTCCCGGTCGAGGCCGGACGGCGCGCGCTGCAAGGCGGGCACGACGTGATTGCCGGTGATGAAGTCGCCCGTATTGCCGTTGACGATCACCGCATCGTCGGCAACGGCACCGCTGCGCTTCAACTGCATCAACGGCGCCATGTCCTGCACGAAGGGCGCCGACGCGGTGCTGTCGGCGAATGTAAGATAGCGCCCGTAATCCTCGCCGGCGAAAAAGGCACGCTGCCGCGCGATGGTGGCCGGCACGAAATGCCAAGGGTAGCCGAGCTTCTCGGCCACCGTCCTGGCGGCCTCGGCCTCGAAATTGCCGGCACGGCCGTAGCTGAAACAAACGACGTTGTCGTAGCCGAGATGACGGGCGGCGCTGGCGACCAGCCTTGAATCGCGGCCGGCGCTGAGCGGCACCACCAGCGGCCGACCTCCGAGGGAAGCCACCATGCGCCGCATGATCGCGAGTGTGGTGTCGGCGAGCTCCTCCTCGCGCGCAGCGGCATCGCCGGCGCGCACCTGCCATGGCCGATCGGTATAATAGCGGTGGCGGCTGCCCTCGCCGTCCGGCCCGATCCAGAACAACTCGCCCGGCGCGAGCAGCTCGATCCCGCGGTAGAGCGCGGCGTGATCGACGGTATAACCGGCCATGGCGATGGCGAGCGCGGCGTCCGCATCGTGGTCGCGCGCGCCGAGACCGGCGGCACGCCGCAGGCGCTCGGGCTGGGCGTCGATGCGCCAGCTGCCGCCGATGCGGCAGGCGGCCAGCGGGATGCTGCGGATCCAATCGACCGCGGCCACGGCCCAATCCGACCCCGCGGCAACGAAGGCAAAATGGCCGTCGACATCGCGCAGCCAGGTGCCGATCCGTGCGGGCGTCGAGCGCTCCCCGGCGAGCCTTGTGGCTAATCCGGCACCGTCCAGGCCTTCGATCCAGCCGTTGAACCACACGGTCACGCCACCGCTGACATGACACGTCCAGCCGAAGGACTCGCCGATGGCGATGTCGGCGGCACGCGGCTTGACGATGGCGGTGTCCTGCACGGTCATGCGGGCTGATATACCGGTTCCGCTACCGGGGCAAGTTCACTACGCTCGCGCAGACTGCGCAGCCACATTTCCATGTTAACCAGCGTCCACATGTGAGGCAGCCCTTCGCGATCCCCGTTGCGGAAACGCTGCACCACCTTTTCCAAGGCGCCAGGACGCGCGTAGGAACGCAGAAGACCGTCCGGCGCAGTGACGAGATCGAAGTACCGGCCCAGACCGCTGACATCCGAAAGCCACTCATCGTAGGGCAACCACAGCCCGACCTTGCGCCGGTAAATTACCTTCTTATCGAGATATTTTTCGGCGATGCGTTTAAGCACGGGTTTTGGCTCGCCTCCCGGTGCGCGGATGTCACCCGGCAGCCGATTCGCGACGCGCGCCAGCGGCAGATGAACGAACGGCACCCGCGCCTCGACCGAGGCCGCCATGGACATCTTGTCCTGGCGCACGAGCAACGACTCCAAATAAGCGATCTGATCGGCGGCAAACAGCCGATCACGGAAATCAGTAAACCGCGCACTCGCCTGCTCGCGCACGCCGGGCTTGGGAACGAGATCGGGGAACAACTCATGCATGCGCGGAAAATCATGAAACACTGCGGCGTAGACAGCGGCATCGAGGCTTGCCAGCCGCCGCAAACCGAGAAACGGCCAGACCGGAGGAAGCAGCTTTGTCGGCACCAGCCGCGCAATCCGTTCCTGAAGCGCCAGCTTGCGCCAGTTTCCGTAACGCAAGTAGCCGCCAAACATTTCGTCGGCACCCTCACCCGTCAGCACTACTTTCGACTTTGCGCGCAGCTGGTCGCATAACAGCATCAATGTCACGCAGCCGCCGTGGCCGCACCGCGCGCGGCAGCGCGTCAGCAAATGCGTGGCCGTCGATCTCGATTTCATGGTGATCAAGGCCGTAACGGTCGACAACCAAACGGCGGTACTCGCCTTCGTCAAAGGGATGATCGCCGAGGCTGACGGAATAGGATGTCACGCGCCCGCCGGTCGCCTCGCTCGCCAATGCCGCCACCAGGCTCGAATCGACGCCGCCGGACAATTGCAGCGTATAGCCGACGTCGCTCATCAAATGGGCACGAACGGATTGATCGACTTCGTCGTGACACTGCGCCTCGGCAGCGGCGGCCGTCATAGCTTTATCCGGATTAATCGTCGAGAGCACGTCGAAGAATTGCCGCCGCCGGATCGGGCCGCCCTGAAGCGGGATGGTCAAAACCGTGCCGCCGGGCACGCGTTCGATGCCGCGTACATTGCTCAGGCCGCTGGCCGCCCACTTGAACGTCAGCATTTCCGCAATCGCCGCCTCATCCGGTTGCGGGGCAACGATGCGATAAAGCGGGCGCATCTCGCTGGCGACAGCTACGCAAGTTCCTTTCCGACACAGATAGAGCGGCTTGATGCCGTATGGATCGCGGGCGGCAAAGGCGGCGCCTTCGCGTCGATCGACGAGGACGAAGGCATACATGCCTTCCAGGCGATCGAGCACACCAATGCCCCATTGCAGGTATCCCTGCAAAATGACTTCGGTATCGCACTGAGTGCGGAACCGCGCGTCAGCCGCTTCAAGTTCGCGCCGCAGGGCTTGGAAATTATAGATCTCGCCGTTGAACACCAGCGTGCAGCGGCCACTCTCGTCGCTCATCGGCTGGTCCGAGCCATGTCTCGGATCCATGATAGCGAGGCGGCGGAACGCAAGCGCCCAGCCGGGCTCGGCCGC